>NZ_JBHVST010000215.1:0-6842 GCF_042885015.1 Streptomyces sp. NPDC058086
GCCTCGGCATCCCCGAAGACATCCCCGCCTGGCACGAAGTCCTCAACACCGATGCCGCCCGCTACGGCGGCAGCGACGTCCACAACCCCCACCCCGTCAAACCCGAACCCCACCCCGCCCACGCCCACCCCACCAGCCTTCGCCTGACCCTGCCTCCCCTGGCCACGATCTGGCTCCGCCCCGCCTGACGCCTCCGGTGACCACGGCGTCGACGGTCGCGCGTCGGTGCTGCCCGCGCGGGACGGGGCGAGGAAGGTGAACGCCTCGCCCCGCCCGGTGGTCAGACCGTCGCCGCCCGCAGCGCCTCGGGCAGCTCGCCCTCGTACACGATCCCCAGCGCCTGCGTCGCCCGCGTCAGCGCCACGTACAGGTCGCTCGTGCCGTACCGCGCCGGTTCGACCACGAGGACGGAGTCGAATTCCAGCCCCTTGGCCTGGCGGGGGTCGAGGAGGACGACCGTCCGGGTCAGGTCGGGCTCCTCCCCGGCCGTCACGTCCTCCAGCCGGGCCGCGAGCGAGGTGTGCAGTTCGCGGGGTGCGATCACCGCGAGCCGTCCCTCGGCGGGGGTCAGTTCGGCGACGGCCTTCGCGACGGTGCCGGGCAGGTCGTCCCCGGCGGCGCGCGCCCACGGCCGTACGCCCGTCGAACGCACCGAACGCGGCGGCTCGAAGTCCGGTTGCTGCGCGCGCAGTACGCCCGCCGCCACGTCCATGATCTCGGACGGGGTGCGGTAGTTGACGGCGAGGCGCTTGTGCTCCCAGCGGTCCTCGACATAGGGGGCGAGGATCTCCGACCAGGATCCCACTCCGGCCGCCTCCGCGGTCTGCGCGGGGTCGCCGACCAGGGTCATCGAGCGGGTCGGGCTGCGCCGCATCAGCAGGCGCCAGGCCATCGGCGAGAGCTCCTGCGCCTCGTCGACGATGATGTGGCCGAACGCCCAGGTCCGGTCGGCCGCCGCGCGTTCGGCGGCGCTGCGGTGGTCCTCCTCCTCGTGCCGCTCGGCCATCCGCTCGGCGTCGATGATGTTGTGAGCGGACAGGACCTCGGAGTCCTCCTCGTCCTTGTCCTCGAACTCATAGGTACGGGAGGCGTAGGACACGTCCAGCACGCCCTGCGCGTACGCCACCTGGGCGCGGCGTTCCTGGTCGGCGAGGGCGCGGGCCACGCGGTCGTCCTCGCCGAGCAGTTCGGCGGCCTCGTCGAGGAGGGGGACGTCGGCGGTGGTCCAGGCCCCGTCGACCGGGCGGCGGATCGCGGCCGCGTCCTCGTCCGGGACGTATCCCTCGGGGTCCGCGAGGAAGTCGGCGACCAGGCTCTGCGGGGTCAGCCGCGGCCACAGCTGGTCGATGGCCGACCAGACCTCGGGGTTCTCGGCGAGGTCGTCGCGGATCTGGGTGATGTCGCTCGGGTCGAGCAGGTTCGAACCGTCGAAGGGGTCGGTGCCGATGCGCTCGGCCAGCATGTCGGTGAGCGTGTTGAGGATGTGGCCCTCGAAATACTCGCGGGCCACGTTGTGCGGCAGCTTCGCCTCACGGGTGCGCTCGCGGGCGACCTGGACCAGCCCGGCGTCGAGCATCAGGATGTCCCGGTCGTGCTCGATCGCGATGACCGGGTCGGGCAGCACCTGGCGGCCCTGGACCACGGCGGCGAGCACCTCGGCCATGTCGGCGCGGCCCTTCACCGCGGCGGCCCGCGGGCCGTCGGTGGCGGTCGCCCTGACGCCGGGGAACAGTTCGCCGACGGTCGCGAGGAGCACGCCCGTCTCGCCGAGCGAGGGCAGTACCTCTCCGATGTAGCCGAGGAAGGCGGGGTTCGGGCCGACGATCAGGACGGCGCGCTTCGCCAGCAGTTCCCGGTACTCGTACAACAGGTACGCGGCCCTGTGCAGCGCCACGGCCGTCTTTCCGGTGCCGGGGCCGCCCTCGACGACCAGCACGCCCTTGTGCGGGGCGCGGATGATCCGGTCCTGTTCGGCCTGGATGGTCTGCACGATGTCGCTCATGCGGCCGGTGCGCGCCGAGTTCAGCGCGGCCAGCAGTACGGCGTCGCCGGTCGGGTCCTCGTGGCCGGTGCGCTCGTGGTCGCCGAGGTCGAGGATCTCGTCGTGCAGGTCGGTCACCCGGCGGCCGTCGGTGGTGATGTGCCGGCGGCGGCGCAGGTCCATCGGCGTGTGGCCGGTGGCGAGGTAGAAGGGGCGGGCGACCGGGGCCCGCCAGTCGATGAGGATGGGGGTGTGCTCGGTGTCGTCGGCGCGGATGCCGATACGGCCGATGTGATGGGTGACGCCGGAGGTGAGGTCGATCCGGCCGAAGCAGAGCGATCCGTCCACGGCGTTCAGCGCGGCGAGCAGGCCCGAGCGCTCGGCGACGAGCACGTCCCTTTCGAGCCTGGCCTGCATGGGTGTGTTGCCCTGCGCGAGCGCGTCGCCGACGGAGGCCTCGGTGTCGCCCCGCAGCACGTCCACGCGTGCGTACAACCCGTCGATGAATTCCTGCTCGTGCAGCAATTCATCGTCGGGAAATCCTGTGGTGCCCTCTGCGTTTGCGCTCCTGTTTGACAATTCCGCTCCCGGCCGGATATACTGTGCCCAGTGAACTTCTCCGCGATTCAATTCTTCTGAAGTCGCGAATCATTCAATATACGCAAGGAAATCCCCCGAGCGCAATTGCCCGGGGGATTTCTTGTGGTTCCGCTGTATATCGGCGAGGTCCGAGCCCGCCGGACAGTCAGAGCACGTCGGACAGCTCCTCCAGCAGCCGGCGCTTCGGCCGGGCGCCCACCATCGACTTCACCGGCTCACCACCGCGGAACACCATGAACGTGGGCATCGACAGCACCCGGTAGGCGTTCGTCGTCAGCGGGTTGGTGTCCACGTCCAGCTGGACCACCTTGAGCCGCTCGCCCTCCTCGGCCGCCAGGGCGCTCAGCACCGGCCCCATCTGCCGGCACGGCGGGCACCAGTCGGCCGTGAACTCCACCAGCACCGGGAGCTCGGCGCCGATCACCTCCGTCTCGAAGTCCGCGTCCGTCACCGAAGCCACCCCTGCCACCTTGATCACCGTGTCCGCCCTTCCAGTTCGCATACGGGTTCCGGGCCGCCCGGAACCTCCGCCTCGGCCGCCAGCTCGTCACGCGCCCGCTCGGCCCGCGCCAGCTGCGCGCCGACCTCGGCCCGTACTGCCTGCAACTCGTCGATCAGCGAGTCCAGCTCGCCCAGCTTGCGCCGGTAGATCGCCAGCGAGGCCGGGCAGGAGTCGCCCTGCGGGTGTCCCGCCCGCAGACACTCCACGAAGGGCCGGGTCTCCTCCAGGTCGAACCCGAAGTCCTGCAGCGTCCTGATCTGCCGCAGCAGCCGCAGGTCGTGCTCGTCGTACGTCCGGTACCCGTTCTCGCCCCGCCGCGCGGGCAGCAGCCCCCGCGACTCGTAGTACCGAAGAGTCCGCGTGGTGGTCCCGGCCCGCGCCGCCAGCTCGCCGATTCGCATGCCCCGACCGTATTCCTTGACGCCGACGTCAACGCAAGGGCGGCAATGGCTTTCGCTCCACCGGTGAGGACAGCACGATCGAGGTCGTCGTGCGCCCCAGCGCGGAGGTCTGTTCCAGGACCTCCTCCAGGTGGATCGTGTCCGCGACGGCGACCTTGAGGATCCAGCAGTCCTCGCCGACGACGTGGTGGACCTCGATGATCTCCGGGCGGGAGATCAGCTCCAGGGTCCTGGGGTGGCGCAGGGTGTAGCCGCCGTGCGGGTTGACGCGGACGAAGGCCTGGATGCCGTAGCCGAGGAGGGGCGGTGAGACATGGGCGCCGTAGCCGGTGACGGCTCCCGTGGACTCCAGCCGTCGCACGCGTTCGGCGACGGCGGCCGGGCTCAGCCGGACGCGCCGGCCCAGCTCGCTGAGCTTGATCCGGCCGTCGCTCTGCAGCAGTTCCAGGATCTGCCGGTCCAGCGCGTCGAAGGCCACCGACGTTTCGTTGGCGACCGCACGCGGTTGCCGTGGTTCCTTCGGTACAGCGGCCGGATCTCCCATGTCTCCCCCTTCAGACGTGACGCGTACGCCGGGAGAATTATGACCACGGAAGCCCAGTGGGCGTGGGAAGTACGAGGGGGAGGAACGCCGTGCGCGAGATAGGTGTCATTGGCGGAAACCGCTATTTCGGAAAGCGGCTGATTGCCCGGCTGCTGGCCGCCGGAGACCACGTCACCGTCATCAATCGCGGTTCCTCCGCACCGCCCGCCGGGGCGGTCCATCTCGTCGCGGACCGCAATGACGGAAATTCTTTGGAGAGGGCGCTGGGTTCACGCACCTTCGATGCCATGGTCGACCAGGTCTGCTACACACCGCGGCAGGCGGAGATCGCGCGCCGCGTCTTCGCGGGACGCACCCGGCGGTACGTCATGACCTCCACCGTCGAGGTGTACGAGTACGAGGACTCGGCGGATCTCGTACGGGAGGACGCCGTGGACCCCCATGCCGTGCCCGTCGACCTCGAACTCCCCTGGGACGAACCGGAGTTTCTCGAGGGCCACTACGGGGAGGGCAAGCGTCAGGCCGAGGCGGTGTTCGCGGCCGGCCCCGCGTTCCCGTACACGGCCGTCCGGGTGGCCCACGTCCTGGGCGGGGACGACGACTTCACCGGCCGCCTCCAGCACTACGCGGAGCGCATCCGCACGGGCGAGCCGATCGCCGTACCGCCCGTGAATCACCCGGCGACGTACATCCACGTCGAGGAGATCGCCGACTTCCTGTTCTGGGCGGCGGGCGAGGACTTCACGGGCCCGGTCAACGCGGCCTCCCACGGGCCGCTGACCACGCAGGAGCTGTGCGAGGCGATCGCCGCGCACCTCCCGGACGGCAAGACCCTCCTGCGTCCCGTCGAGGTGGGCGAGGTCTCCCCCTTCTCCTTCAGCCGCTCCTACGGCATGGACAACTCCCGGGCCGGCCGGCTGGGGTTCGCCTTCGGCGACGCGCGGGCGTGGCTGCCGCAGGCCGTGGCCGAGACGCTGGGAAAGGACGCCTGACATGCGGTACCGCACGCTTGGCGGCCTGCGCGTGAGCGCCGTGGGGCTCGGCGCGATGCCTCTGTCCATCGAGAACCGGCCGGACGAGGCGCGGGCCCTGGCCACGGTGCACGCGGCCCTCGACGCGGGCGTCACCCTCCTGGACACCGCGGACTCCTACCACTTGCCCGGGGACGAGCCCGGCCACAACGAGCGGCTCGTGGCCCGCGCCCTGGCGTCGTACGGCGGCGACACGGCGGACGTCCTGGTGGCCACGAAGGGAGGGCGCGGGCGACCGGCCGACGGCAGCTGGACGTTGAACGGCTCCCCGCGCCACCTCAAGGCGGCGGCCGAGGCCTCCCTGAAGCGGCTCGGCGTGGCGGCGATCGGCCTCTACCAGCTCCACAAGCCCGACCCCGCCGTCCCCTTCGAGGACTCGGTCGGCGCCCTGCGCGAGCTCCTCGACGAGGGCAAGGTCCGGCTGGTCGGCCTCTCCAACACGGACACCGACCAGATCCGCCGGGCCCGCGCGATCCTCGGCGACCGGCTGGTCTCCGTCCAGAACCAGTACTCCCCCGCGGTACGCGACAGCGACCCCGAGCTCCGCCTCTGCGCCGAGCTGGGCCTCGCCTTCATGCCGTGGAGCCCCCTGGGCGGCATCTCCCGCAGCTCCCTGGACGGCTCCTCGAAACTGGCACCCGAGGGCTTCGCCGCCTTCCACGAAGTGGCCCGCGAGCGCGGTGTCAGCCCCCAACGGATCTGCCTGGCCTGGCTGCTGTCGCTCTCCCCCACCGTGCTCCCGATCCCGGGCTCCGGCCGCCCGGAGACGATCCGCGACTCGGCGGCCGCGGCGGACCTGGTGCTGAGCAAGGAGGAGCTGGCACGGCTGGGCCACTGGGCAGCGGACGCGTAGCACTCGTTGTCAGGCGTGCGCGGCCATGCCCGCCGATTCCTCGACCTCCAGCAGCGACGCGCTGTGCCGCTCCTCCTCGAACGCCTTGCGTCCGCCGCGCAGTCCGAAGAGGCGTTTGGCGAGGGCGATGTAGAGGACGGCGAGGATGTTGAGGACCAGGGTGGCGATCTTCAAGTAGCTGACGTGCTCGGTGAGTTCGTAGATCTCCAGGGGCAGGAAGGCGGCGGTGGCGACCACCGTCAGATACTCCGCCCAGCGCTTGGCGTACCAGAGGCCGCCCGCCTCGACGAGTTCGATCAGCGCGTATGCCAGCAGCAGCGCGGCCACCAGGGCCAGCGTGGAGTGCTTGTAGCCGAAGGACTTCTGGATGGTGCCGACGACCGGCGAGTGGTCGAGGTCGTAGTGGAAGTGCTTGAAGACCGGCCGGAAGACGTCGAGGTTCTCGTCGAAGAGCCGGCGCACCGAGTTCTGGCTGTTGCTGAACTTCCACACCGCGGCCGCGACCAGCACGATGAACACCCCGCGCACGGCCCGTTCGATCGCCAGGAAGCGCAGGATGAACAGATCGCGCAGCACCTTGCCGCGCGGCACCAGGGGTGCGTCCTGCGCGGGGCCCGAGCCATGTGGTTCGTCCAGCACGAAGTCGCCGCAGCGCAGACAGCGCCAGGCCTCGCCGAGGCTCGTCTCGGCGCGCAGCCGCCGGCGCAGTTCCGGCTCGTCGGGCGCGTACGTCACATGACCTTTGCGCGCGCACGTCCGCCGGTCCCAGTCGATCTTCATACTCGGTGTCCTCCGCAGAACATGCCGCGCCGTGCCGGTCAGTCCGGCACGGCACGGTAGTGCATGTTGAAAGATACGGACGCCCGAGGGTCACCGGTGCGAGGCGGGGGATGGTGCGCTCGGGGCCGCGCCCCGCCCGGTGGTTCCGGG
>NZ_JBHVST010000216.1:0-6729 GCF_042885015.1 Streptomyces sp. NPDC058086
CGGACGAACTCCCACTCGGCGTCCGACAGTTCATGGCGACGTATCACCCCACCATGATCCACCACTCAAGATCATTTGAAGACACGACCTAGGCCTGGGTGGGATCGATGGTGAAACGCTCGGGATAAGCCGTGCGGACGTAGTGGATCGCGGTATGCGAGGTGATCCCGAACAGTCGCATCAGCCGGATCGGGTCGACAGTTTCTCGGGCCTCGTCGAGAAACCGGTCCTGCCGGAGTTGGGTGGGATTGATGCCGATCCGGTCGCGGAGCGCTTTGAAGTTGGAGGGGCCGACTGCGGGCCGGTCGACATGCAGAGCGGTGATGGGGCTGACGATCAGGTAGGGATTGCTGCTCAGCGGCCATCGCCGGTGGCGCTCGATCAGCCAGTCCTTGACAAGCCGCAGCGCAAAGTCGTCCAGGCAGACCTCGTGGTCGAGCCGGTTCGGCCTGCGGATCCGCAGCCGTCCGGTGGAGCGGTTGAGCTCGTCGAGCCGGATCTCGGCGACTTGCTTGGGACGGATGGCATAAACGGCCATCAGGACGAGAGCAAGCTTGTCCTTGACGCCAGGGACCTGGTCCAAAAGTCCCCGGAGCCGGTCCGCCGGAATGGGCCGGGGGACCCTGACGGGCGTGATGAGGTGCACGTTCCTGGCCGGGTCGCGAAAGATCCGGCGCTCACGTCGCAGGGCCCTGAAGAGCGACCGCAGACCGCTTAAGTACGAGTAGTTGACGGCGGCCGTCTTCACCTCCTCCTCGGTGACTTCGTTGAGTGACATGAGGTGGTCCCAAGAGGGAAGTACGGCCACGACGTGCAGCATGTAGCCGCGGATCGTATTCCAGGGCATGGCTGGTGAAGGCCGTTTGCCCTCGCCTCGGAGCACGGACACCCAGGCGCGAAGATCGGCCTGGAACTGCGCTGGCGCCTGGCCCACCCACCGGTGGACGGATGCCTCGTCGGTGCCGATCGCCTGTGAATCCAGGGCCAGCAGGCCCTTGGTCTGCAGGAAGCCAGCGACTCGGACGGTGCTGTAGTACGGGGTCATGGTGCCGACGCCGTAGACGTCGCGCTCGAGTATCGGGGTTCCGGTGCCGAGCCAGCCCAGCAACACCCGCAGCGTGCGAAGGCTCTTCTTGCGGGTAGCGGAGGACCATAACTGCGCACGGGCGAGTTGGTCGAGTTCGTCGACGATGTGCTGCCCCTCAGGTGTGATCTTCAGCAGCCCGGGGTCCCGGATCGCTGTCCAGTCCCGTTCCGGAGCCGGGAAGAGTTCGAGTTGGGCAGGGTCGATCAAGTGCTCGGGCCAGTAGCGGCGAGCCGCCTGGCGCCGTCGAGCGGTCTCGAGGCCGCGGCCGGTCTTGTTCGCGTAGATGTCGACCTCGCCGCCGAACCAGAGCTGGTCGAGGACCGGGGCGTCGGCCAGGGTCTGCTCCAGCTGGACAACACGGCAGCGCCGACAGCGTCCCAGGGACAGCGGAAGGACTCGGCGGCAGCGCCGGCACTCGCCGGTGTCGCCGAACCGATGCCAGTTCTTGCAGGCGGAACACAGCTTCGCCGTGGTGCCAGACCAGGACAGGCAGTGCTCGCAGCTGACAGCTGGAGGAAGGGGGTGCAGCGCCAGATGCCACTGCATCGGGCGTCGCTGCAGCAGCCCTGTGCGGCGGAACAGCTCCACCAGCGGCCCGCGCAATGTCGGCAGGTGGGCGATGTCTTGCTCGCGCACCAATTGCTGGTCGGCTTCCCTGCAGGCCAGCGCAAGACGGATCATGTGAAGGGCCAGGCGCTTCCATGCTTCGCTCAGCTGCCGTTCAGCCGCCATCTGGTCGACGGCCGCAGCGAACGCGGGCAGTTCCTGGAAGGAGCGGTCCGCGATCCGATGCGCGTGGTCCATCGTCAGCGTCCTGGGCAGATGCGTCCAGGACAGCTGACCGGGGATCTGCGGGGGACAGACTCGCGGATCGTCACGGACGGCCGGTGAGCTCGGTGCCGGCGACCAGGGGCGCCAGCGAGGAACCGGCAGCTCGGGGCCGAACCGGAAGACCACCTGACGCCAATGCATGCGGTCTGCCGCTCAGTTGGGCGGCAGACCGCGCAGGCCGCGGCCGTTGCCCGGGACGGGACGGACCGCGGCGCCGTGATCGGTCCGGGCGCTGGCCACCCGGCGTTCGTCGTGCTCGCGGGAGGCGAGATACGACTCCGGCTCGGCCTGCATGAGGTCAGCGACGGTGCAGTCCAATGCCGCGCAGATCTTGTCCAGGTCCTCCAACCGGACCGTGACCGGCTTGCCGCTCCAGAGTGCCGCGACCTTGCTCAGCGACGGGGTGAACCCCACCTCCGCGAGGACCGCCTGCAACTGCGTTGGCCTCCAGATGTCGCGCTGCGCGGTGAAGCGGGCGATCCCGGACGCGAAGGGGCAGCTGACTGGGCTGGACTGCCTGGTGATGCCGTTGTGGCGTGCCCGTCGTGCCGGTGGTGGCGGGCACCCGCTGACGCGGTCGGAGCTGGCGGTGCTGCTTCGGCTGTGTGAGGTGCTGTTCGGGCTGGGCTGGGTGCCGAAGGGCAAGGCGCCGGTTCCGGCCGGGATGCTCGCGTCCCGTATGGGGCGAGGCGCGGCGACGGACCGGCTCGGGCTGCTGCTGATGGTGCTGTCGACCAACTCCCGTGGCTGGCTGCAGCTGTGCGCGGGCAGCGTGGACGCCTCTCGTAGGCGTCCGGCGGCGACGGTGGCGCGGCTGCTGGGCTGTTCGCCGGCGGCCGGGCGAAGGTGCTCTCCCGGCTCCGGGAGCAGGGCGTCGCGGACGTGGTGCGGCAGGAGACCGTCTCGGGCCTGAACGGGACGTCGCGGGTGCGCCTGGTGGCGGTCGCCGAATCGCACGGCCGTGTTGTCCGGGAGGCCCGCGAGGCCGCCGCGGTGTTTTCAGACCTCTCTGCTACTGCATTCGGAGATCATGAGACCGCGGGGGAGGCTGAGACCCTTGTGATTGCTGGGGTGTCGGGTGGCGGTGAGGGCGAGTTGGCCGGTGTTGCAGACCTCGCCGCTGCTGCACAGTTCCACGCTTCCCACGCTCCTGTGGCTACTTCTGGTGGGTCTGTTTCGCTCTCTGGTGGGTTTTCCGGTGGAGGCCGTGGTGGGGGAGGCCGTCGGCCGGGGTGCGCGCGCGAGCGCGAGGACCGGGCCGTGGACAGCGAGGACGCCGTTGCCGTGACCGGGTCGCCGGTGGCAGTGGACGGCCCGCTGCGCGGTGAAAAGCCGGAAGAGTCCCTGGTCGATGAGCGGGATGGCTGCGGGCTGCTGGGGCGGGGGCCGCTGGCCGGCCGAAGGCTGTGGGTTGGGACAAGGTGCAGCAGCAGCGGAGGGTGGGTCTTCCGGCTGATCTTGGTCTGCGGGTGGCTCTGGGGCCGGTCTCCGGGCTGTGGGAGCGGCTGTCCGGCTGGCAGCAGGACCAGGTGGAGGCGGCCGCGAAGGTGGAGGTGAAGCGGCTGGCGGGGATGTTGGAGCGGCCGGGGGATGCGCCGCGGCTGTTGGCCGACCGGCTCACCGACCGACTGGAGGAGACCGGCGGCGAGGCCCTGGTCACCGGCCCCTACGGGTGGCTGATCCGGCGGGGCCTGTTGCAGCGTCAGGCGTGCTCGGACCGCCGCTGCGATGACGGGATCCGGCTGGACACCGGGTCTGAGTGCGAGAACTGCCACAATGCCCGGATGCTGAGCGAGGTGGAAGAAGCAGCCTTCGACACCGAGCGGCACCGCTCGGTGCGCTCGCGTGTCGCGGCCCAACAGCGCGAGGCCGCCTATGCGGTGTGGGGCAAGCACTACGCGCCTTACGGCATCTGGCACGACGACAGCCCGATGACGCCGGGCGATCGGTCCGCGAAGGAGAGCCTGGGCAGGCATCTGGCGAGCTTCCCCCGACCGCCAGGGAACGCCGGGCCTACGACGCGTGGGTGACCTACAGCAGTGACTCCCCAGCACGGCGACGCAGATCGGTCCGGACAGCCGGGGCCTGATCACCTCCGCAGGGCGCGGCCGATGACACCAGCTACGCCGGCGAGCGCACTCAAGACGGCGGCGCCCACCCCTAGCGGCTCCGCGAGAGCCGGATGCATACGGGCCACGTAGATGGCAGCCGCGGTGATGAGCAGCCCTACTACGACGGTGAGCAGGAGGACCACCAGGCGCAGTTCGTAGTGTTCGCGGTCCTGGTGAGGGGTTCCGTCCGTGTCCGTGATCATCGGAAACGGGTCCTTTGCGATTCGGTGCAGTCGGCGCGCTCCCCAGGGCGGGAGCCCGCTGCAGGGCAGCAAGTGTCGGGGCTGCTTCCACCGTGGCGGAAGCGCGATGGCGTCGGTACGCCATTCGTCTGCCGTTCGACTGCCATTTCAGGTGACGGGTAGCACAGGGACCGGACGAAGATGGGGGGTCTCTAAAACCGGTCTGGCCCTTGCGAGGGCACCGCTAGGTTCCTGGTCATGCCTTCCAACGACGGTCCCAGTGCTGCTGATCGGCAGCTCATCGACCACGCGGCGCGCCACAACCTGGTCGTCACGGCGAAGCGGCTCGAAATCTGGCGGCGGGCCGGCCTGCTTCCGGGCAACGTGCCCGGCGGCGGTCTCGGCCGCGGCAGAGGGAGCACGTCCTCCCCGTCGCCCGAGAGCTTCGATCTCGTCCTCGCGCTCGCCCGCCGTGCCGGCCGGGGCAAACGGCCGACAGACCTCGCACTCCTCCTGTTCGCCGACGGACACCCGGTGCCCGAAGCGACAGTCCGCGCCGCCTTCCGCGGCGCAGTCGATGCCCTCGTTCTACCCGGTGTCGGCGTACGAGTCCATGTGCAGAGGTAGGTACAAGCGAACATACAGAGCCGTCTGTAGGAGCCCAAGGCTCACCGGCATAGAGCGACCCATCGTCTTCTGGGACCTTCTCCGGCCCCGTCTGGACTGTCAGAATGCCGACATGCACACTCGGGGGGATGCGCAGCCGATCCTGCGGCTGTTCGCAGCCGGGCCGGTCGGGGGGATCGCGGCTGCGGCCGCGACGCTGCTGATCGCACTGTCGGGCCGCTATGGCTTCCACCGCGACGAGCTGTACTTCCTGCTCGTCGGCCAGCACCCGGCCTGGGGCTACCCGGACCAGCCACCACTCACCCCGCTGCTGGCCAGGCTCGGCGCAGAGCTCTTCGGCTCCACCCCGACCGGCGTGCGGATCCTGCCCGCGCTGCTCACCGCGGTCGCGATCACGCTCACCGCGCTGATCGCCCGAGAGCTGGGCGCCGGACATGGCGGGCAGGTACTCGCGGCAGGAGCCGCAGCCTGCTCGGGCTATACGCTCGGAATCGGCCACCTGCTCTCCACCGCGACCTTCGACCTGACGGTCTGGCTGGCGATCATTCTGCTGACGCTCCGACTGCTGCGCACGGGCGAATTCCGCTGGTGGCCTTCGCTGGGAGCGTTGGTTGGGATCGCGCTGCTGAACAAGCTGCTGGTGCTGGGGCTGTTGCCGGCCCTGGCGTTGGGCGTGCTGACGGCCGGACCGCGCGGCTTCTTCGTACCGCGTCCACGCGCGCTGCTGGGCCCGCTGACCGCCGTCCTCGCCGCGCTGCCCTTCGCGATCCCCACCCTGTGGTGGCAGGCCGTGCGCGGTTGGCCCGAGCTGACGGTAGCTCACGGAATCAGCGCCGATGTCGGAATCGGCGGACGCCTGCTCGTCCTGCCGATGCAGCTGCTCCAGTTCTCCCCGGTGCTGGCACCCCTGTGGCTGACCGGACTGAGCCGGCTGTTGCGCCGACCGGAGCTGCGCTGGGCCCGACCGGTCGCGGTGGCCTGGGTGGTGCTCTGCCTGCTGGTGCTGGCCGGCGGCGGCAAGGGGTACTACCCGATTCCGCTGCTGTACGCGATCAGCGCCGCTGGCTGCGAGCCCTACGCCCACTGGATCCGCGAGCACCGCGCCAAGCTGGCAGGCGGACTGCTCGCGGCCCTGCTCACCAGCGCCCTTGCTTCCTTGCCGGTGCTGCCCGCGTCGGCGCTGACCGTGCCGATGGCCGTTGACCCCGACCTCGGCGAGGAGGTCGGCTGGCCACAGCTCGCACGCGCCACCGCCACCGGCTGGGAGGCGATCCCCGCCGACCAGCGGGCCACCGCCGTGCTGCTGACCGCGAACTACGGAGAGGCCGGGGCCATCGCACGGTACGGGCCCGGCCTCGGCCTGCCCGCACCGTACTCCGGCCACATGGGCCTGCACGCCTGGGGCCCGCCGTCGGCCACCGCCACCGGTCCGGTGCTGCTCGTCCACCCGGCGGACTATCCCGAGTTGGAGGAGCACTTCACCGCCTGCCACACGGTGGCGCGCGTCGACAACGGGCACGGCACCGCGAACCAGGAGCAGCACGCGGCCGTGGTGCTCTGCGCAGGGCCGGACCGGCCATGGCCCGTGCTCTGGCCGCTGCTGCGCCGATACTGAGCAGCCAGGTTCCTCTGCACGTTCACCCGTACGTCGCTCTTTACTCCTACCACGTACGCGGACACCCGGCGAGGAGGACGGTCTGGACGACGATCTGGAGCTGGAAGTGCGCGCGGAGCGCGTCGTGGACCGCTTCGTTGTGGCTAGGGCGGTGTTCAGCGGGGTCTGGCACAAGTTCCGTTTGCGCCGTGAGGCGCTGTTGGTTCGAGTGGAGGTGGAAGACCTGCACCAACTCGCTGTCGCAGCAGTCGGGTTGAAGCTGAGGGCAGCCTGATC
>NZ_JBHVST010000217.1:0-6670 GCF_042885015.1 Streptomyces sp. NPDC058086
TCGTAGTCTCGGGCGAGGCGCCGGTGCAGCATGATCCAACCAATACTTCGTTCGACAACCCAGCGCCTTTTGACAACGTGGAAGCCGCGAACTCCGGGGTTTCTGTTGACGACTTCGACGTCGATTCCGAGGCTGGCGCCGTGCTCGATGACGGCGTTCTTGAAGCCGGTGTCGACCCAGCTCTTGGAGATGGTCGGGTAGGTCTTTTTGGCCTGGTCGAGGAGCTGGATTCCGACGGCGTTCTCGGACAGGCTCGCGGCGGTGACGGTGACGGTCACGGTCACGGTCACGGTCACGGTCACGGTCACGGCGAGGATGAGTCCGATCGTGTCGGTGAGGATGCCCCGTTTCCTGCCGACGATCTTCTTGGCGGCGTCGGTTCCCTGACTGGTCAGGGGCACGTTGGTGGAGGTCTTCACGCTCTGTGTGTCGATCACGGAAGTGGTCGGCTCGGGCTTGCGACCCTCTTTCACGCGGGCCAGGCCGGTCAGGTCGTAGTTGAGCTGGGCGAGGATTCCCTCGTCGCGCCAGGCTGCGTAGTAGGCGTAGGCAGTGCCGTGGTTGGGGAAGTCGTGCGGGAGGTATTTCCAGGGGATTCCGGTGCGGTTGATGTAGAGGAGTGCGTTGAATACGTCGCGCAGGTCGACCTTGGCCGGCTGCCCGGTGGGCCTGCGGTCGAGCCGGGCTTTTCTCCAGGCCGTCAACGTCGGCTCGATTAAGGCCCATCGGGCGTCGGACAGGTCGCTGGGGTACGGCTTCCGCTGGCTCACGCAGTAGCGTGATCATGGATGTGGCGGACGGTGCCGTTCCGCTGCTGTTGGGCGTTTCTGCCTGATCTTCAAACCAGACGAACTTCGTTCACCAGAACCGGAGCAAACGGGCGGCCAGGTCCGCAGCTCGATGGACGCGAGGGTGTGCGTATGAGGCAAACACCTCAAGCGCGACGGCCACGAAAGTTACTTACTGGCACAGAGGTTCTCTAAATGCCCACTTAGAGGGCGTTAAGTCCGTTTCCGATATTCCGCGTGCTGGTTGTTCGAGGACTTTGGTGGACGGGTCGTCCCAGGCGTGAGCGGGTGACGTTGATCGAGGGCTCGTCGGTGGGCAGGCTGAGGTACTCGTGCAGATCCACGGACGCGGAACACCTTGTCGGGGTGCGGCCCCGCCCTCCAGGGCATCTCGCCATCGGCTCGCCCCTCACGGTAGCGGGCGGACTTCGCCGTCGTGGGCGAGGATCTTGGCCTCCACCTCGAACTCGGCGGACGTGAACTGCCGCGGTGGACGAGAGCGGGGCGAGGAACCCGTCGGCCATGGAAGGGGACGGTGCCGTGCAGGGCGGAGTCGCTGCCGAGCACGGTCACGCCTCTACAGTTGCTGTGTCATACATCGACCTTCTCGAAAATGTGCGGGTACGACACGATGTCGTCGGGGAACTCGGCAGCCATGCGCTGGAACTCCGGGCTGCCGAACGCCGTGGCGAGAGCCTCGGTCGACTCCCAGACCGCGACGTTCATCAGAAGTTGACTGTCCGCCGTTCCCTTGTGCATCTGCAGGGAGACGAATCCCGGCTGAGCCTTCATGAACTCCGCCTGCCTCCGAAAGAGGGTCAGGAACGCTTCAGTCCTCTCCTTCGGAACGACGAAGGTGTTGGCCAGGACGATGGGCCCGGTCTTCTCCTTGAACTGCGCGAACATCGGCGTAATCGAGTCCAGGCTCTGCAGCTTGGCCATCTTCGGTACTTCCTCTCGCTATCGGTAGTCCCACGGCACCGAGGCCGGCCACCGCCGTACTGGGTCCGGCGACGCTCACGACGCTCGCTTGTCCGTAGGGGTACTGCTTTCTGGGGACCGTTCCATCGTCCCGGCGTAAGCGGGCCGCGAAGTCAGCCGCAGTTCCCGTTCCGATGGGCGACTTCGGTCGGACCGCGCGAAGCCGTGTCATACGTGGGGATGACACCGGACCCTGAGGGGGCGCGGGCTCGCGGCCGATACGGGCGGAGGTGAAATTCCGTGAATCCGCAGGAGCACCGCCCCGCATGTGGAAGGGCCTCCGGCAATTCGGTTCGGTGAAGTTCCTGGTCAGGTGAGACGGTGCGAGGTGCGCAAGGGTGTCCGGCCGGTGCGAGTCCCGGCCGGACACCCTTGGCTTCGACTGCCACCCAGCGCGTGTAGCTACTTGTTGTCGATGCGTCCGCTCGGTTCGGGAGCCTCCGCGAGCGTGGTCTGGGTCTCCTTCCACGCTGTGTCGTCGATCCCGAGTGCGCTGCGGAGGTAGGCCCACGAAGCCTTCCGGATCAGAGCGACACGCTCGGGGCTCTCGTCCGTGGTGTCCTTGGCGTTGTAGGCGTGGATCCCACCGAGCGAGTGCTCGGCCCCGAACACGGTGAGCAGGCTCTGAGCCCCAGGGCTGTACTGGTACACGTCGGTGAACCAGTCGGGGCCGCGGGTCGAGAGCAGCGACTGGTCGTGGTCGCCCGCGATTGCGAGGGTTGGCGTGGTCAGACGGTCGAAGTCGGGGTTCATGAAGGAGAAGTTCTCCGCGGCGAACGGCGTCAAGGTGTCGCCGCCGATGCCTGTCGTGGCGAGTAGCACACCGGCTTTCACGCGAGTGTCGGTCTTGTCGGGCCCGGGCTGCCCGTCCGCACCGACAACCCGGGCGCCGAGAAGCATGCTGATGGTCTGTCCGCCCCAGGAATGTCCGGCGACGGCAATGCGGCTGCGGTCGATGCGGCCGCTGAGCCCTGGGACTGCGGCAACGATCTGGTCGAGTTCGTCGAGTACGCGTTCGACGTCCTGGACCCGGATGCGCCAGATGTCGGGGTAGCGCGGGTCAGTGGGAGCGATACCGAGGGTGAGCGAATCGAGGAATGTGGGCTGTATGACGACGAAGCCGTTGGCGGCCCAGAAGTCGACCAGCGGGTCGTACGAGGACATCGACAGGCCGAAGCCATGGGCGAGGACGATGATCGGTAGGTCAGTGCCGGTGACCGGCGCCGACACACGTACCTGCAGGTCGTCGCCGCGCTCCGGTGCGGGCAGGACGACCGGCTTGACGCTGATGATTGCCGAGGTCAAAGCGGGAACGGTGCTCTGGGCGACCATTTCGGATGCGGGCATGTGAGACTGCCTTTCGCTTGCGATCAGCACCGGATCCATAGGGATCTGCGGCGCGGATTCTGACGACGTGACCCACCGGATAGACTCCTAAGCGGAACGCCGTTCCAAATATACGGAACAGTGTTCCGCTTAGCAAGTGCAGTCGTGGGACAGGAGCACCCGTGAGTGAAGGCGACCAGCCGTCGTCGGCGACCCCGAACTCGGCCAAGCGCGCGGACGCCCGGCGGAACGAGAAGGCGCTGCTCGATGCCGCGGCGTCGGTGTTTGTCATCGACGGAGTGGACGCGCCGGTACGCCGTATCGCAGCCAAGGCGGGCGTCGGTGTGGGCACGATCTACCGGCACTTCCCCACGCGCGCGGACCTCGTCCTGGCCGTATACCGGCACCAGGTCGACGCCTGCGCCGAAGCCGGGCCCACCCTGCTCGCGACAGCGGCGTCACCATTCGACGCACTGTGTCAATGGGCGGATCTCTTCATGGAGTTCCTGGCGACGAAGCACGGGCTAGCGGCTGCGATGCGCAACGATCCCGACGGCTTCACCGCCCTGCACAAGCTGTTCCTCGATCGCCTCGTGCCGGCGCTCGCCGACATCATCCGCGCCGCCCGGAACGCGGGGGAGGTCACTACTGACGTCACCGCATACCAGCTGATCCGCGCGATCGGCGACATCTGTGCGGGCGGAGAGGTGGCAGACCCGCACTACGACGCGCGTCTGACCATCCGGCTGCTGCTCGACGGATGCCGACGGTAGCAGGCGGACAGCGGCCGCCGTCCATGACGGTGTGCCAGCGCGGGTGCAGGGGCCGGTAGGCGAAGCCGTCCGGGTCGGTGAGGCCGACCTCCTCCTTCCAGGCGCGCCAGGCGCGGACCGGGCAGCTGCTCGGGCGGGAGCCGAACGGGGTTGTGCCAGCGCTGAGCCTTGCGCACGTACTCCCAGAAGACGGCGCTGATGGCCGCTCTGGCGACGGACCTCGTCGGGGCGCTTGCCCTGCTCGATGGCCGTGGTGATGAACCCGGCCCGGGCAGAGTGTCCGGTCAGCTTCACGTCGATTTCCAGGGTGATTGGCGCGGTCGGTTGTTGCACGGCAGCGTGGTGCGCAACCGACCGCGATGCGGATCCTGTTCTCGGCCAACTGCTGTCATACGAGCGCTACTCGGATGAGGGATGCAACCCGTTGGCCGGGCTCGTCAGTCGTCGAGCGCGTCCTGGCCGTCGGGGCCGGAGAAGACCAGCTGCGTGACGATGGGCCCGTAGTCGGCTACCGCGCTCGGCGCCCTCCTGCAGTGTCGTCTAAAACTGCCGGTCACCCTCGACATGTCGCGAACCGGACAGTTGCGTGTTGAAGCGCCCCGTCTGATGACCGGCGGGGGCTTTGCGTTCGTCGCGGGTCACTGTCGTCAGGGTGCGATGCCGCCATGCCACGAGCAGGTGCCGCGCCCTGTTGAGGGGGAGACGGAGCCGTCCGAGCAGATCGTGACGGCAGGAGGACGGGCCACGGCTGTGGCCGTCAATGTGGGGGTCGGCCACACGGTAGGGGCGGCATAGCGTCTCGCCGCTGCGGATCGTGACGTTTCGGCATCGCGGACTTCTTGGCTGGCTTCAGCTTTGATCCGGGCCCAGCATTCGGCGAAGGTCCCGGTGGTTCCGTCGCCGCAGTCTCGATCTGGCCCGTAGGGCGAGGCGATGGGTTCCGTGTGGAGGGGGCTGGGGCTCCAGGCTTCCTGTGTCTGCGTAGGACGTGATTGGTAGTTGGGCGGCTCGCCTGTATGCCCTGTGGCGCCGATCCACATCGCGATGGCGGCCATTGGGCCGGCGCAGACGAGGAAGCCGATGAGGGCGTCCCGGCGGCCAGATGTGCTCATAGACCCCCCGCGATATGGCGTTAGCCAAGGTAGTTGATCTGCAACACCGTGATCGTCTTGAGCGTGTTCCCGACGGGGAGTACGGCGAACGCCTGCTCGGTGACGATCATCCGCATGACGCCGTCGTCTTCGCCGTAGGGTTTGGTGGCGGCGATGGGGTCGTGGCAGGCGTCGGCTAACGCGAGGGTGAGGGTTTCGCCGGCGGCCGGCGGTATCGCTTCGTGGACGGCTTCGGCGGCCGGGTCGTACTTCAGGCGGTAGATCACTCGCTGGCTCCAGATCGCAGGCACGACAAGCTCAAGAAACCTCAGTCTGGTAGGCAGCGGCACTGCGTAGCGTAGCGATTCATCGACGGCGCGTGTCGAGAAGTGGTGAATCAGGCGGCGCCGCGGGCCCGGATGCGCACCGCGTCACCTAGGACGCGCTCAGTCGCGTCGATCCACTGGCCGGGAGGCTCTTCGCCCCGAGCCTCAGCAGCAGCGATCTCCCGCCCGCGTTCGACGGCGGCGAGGGTGTCCTTCGCGATCCGCTCCCACGTGGCGAACACGGCGAGCAGTTGGTGCGCCGGCGCCCGGTTGATCTCGCTGAGGAAGCGCTGGGCTAGGGCAGGATTGCCGAGGGCGTCACGGATGGACTCGATGGTCCACGTCCTATCGCTCATCCCGGCCTCCGAAACTTTAGCGGCTCGAGTTTCAGGCTATCGCGAACCCTGGTCGGGGAAGCTGGATCCGCGATGCCAGATACGGGGATCAGATCCGGTAGGCCAGTAACGGAATGCGGTCGGCCACGTCACTAACCTTCGTGGCAGCCGCATAGGCACTTCGCCCCGCAGTGCTTGCAGGTTGCGGGCCGTTTCGCCCCGTTGGGCCCTGTCATGCCCTGGCAGTAGCCGTGATCACCGTGGAGGCAGCCGGTCGACAGGTAGACGTGGCGTGCCGACGATGCGGTGAGCGACGCGCTGATCGGGTCTCCTGTCCATGGGTGGCGGCGCGCACCTCGGACCATTCGCCGTGGCAGAGGGCGCATCCGTCGGTGAGTTCGTCGTGGCCGTGTTCCCACCGGGCGGCGATCTCGTTGAGGCGGTCGGTCAGGTCGGTCACGGCCGCTCCTCCGCCCCGGCCGGCTGATCGAGCGCGGCGAGGGCGCGTTCGGAGCAGGCCTGGTAGCCGCGCTGCCAGTCGGTGACGTCCCGGTCGTCGGCGACGTGCACGGCGGTTCGCACGCGGCGGATGACCGCGAAGAGTTCCTCGCGGCCCTGGTCGAGGGCGAGGGCATTCTGTTGCGCCTCGTCGAGCCGGGCCCGCAGGCTCTCCAACTCCCGGTCGCGGACGGCGAGGACGGCGGGGACGGCGGCGGCGAGGTCGCCCTCCGGGTCTGGAACGTCGACGGTCCAGGCGGCCATCCATCCGTCCCAGATTTCGCTGGTCGCCGCCGCGTACTGCTCCCGCAGCGAGTTGTCCGCCGCATCCCTGCTATGGCTCGGGGTGGTGCATACAGATCAGATGGGGTGCTCCGGCTTCAGGCAAGTTGGGCACGTAGGACGTCGGAAGTGTTTCGACCGAAACGCTTCCGGGACTTCCGTTCGAGGCGCGGCAGCACGTCTACGAAGTGGTTCGGCCGAACCACGTCCTGGATGCCCCGCTCGACGGCGACGGGCCGGAGCCTGTGTCGAATCAGTACCGCTGCCGGG
>NZ_JBHVST010000218.1:0-6449 GCF_042885015.1 Streptomyces sp. NPDC058086
CCGCGCCGCGTGGTGGGCGGCGAGTCTGCCTCCCCCCGAGGGGCTTGTCGGGGGCGGGCCCCGCCACCCCCGCGGGCCCCGCCTCTCGCGCGTCCGGCCCGGGCGCGCCGCGCCCGCGACGAGCGCGCCACGCCCGGGACGGGCAGAATGCGACGGGTGAACGCCGAAACCCGGAGGGTGACGCGGCCCCGCCCCGCTGAGCGGGTCGTGCCGCGGCGGCTCGTCGTCCCCGCGGGGGCGCTCGCGGCCGTCGTCGGCGCCTTCGCGTACGTCGGGGCCGTGGACCCCAACCAGCCCGGGCACTACCCCGTCTGCCCGCTGCTGCGCTACACGGGCGTGTACTGCCCCGGCTGCGGCGGTCTGCGCAGCGCCCACGCCTTCGTGCACGGGGACTTCGCGGCGGCGCTCACGGACAACGCGCTCGCCGTCATGGGCTACTTCGTCTTCGCGGTGGTGTGGACCGTCTGGGCGGTCCGCTCGGCGCGCGGACGGCCGCTGCGGATCGACCTGGGGCCCGTGCACCTGTGGAGCGCGGGCGTGGTGCTCCTGGTTTTCACCGTTGTCCGGAACCTGCCCTTCGGTGGCTGGCTGCACCCTTGATCAAATGACAAACGTCCAGGTAGTGGGACCGGCGTCAACCGGATGTGAAGCCTAGCCCTTCCTCCGGATACCATCGGGAGTGACCCATGATGGCCGTCGGGACGACGGCCTGGGGTCGACAGGCTCAACCGTTCACCGTCAGGGAAGGGGGCCGCTCGCGTGAGTGTGCTCGACGAGATCATCGACGGAGTCCGTGCCGACCTCGCGGAGCGGCAGGCGCGCGTCAGCCTCGACGAGCTCAAGGAGCGCGCGGCGAAGGCTCCCGCGGCCAAGGATGGCTTGGCCGCCCTGCGTGGCGACGACATCAAGGTCATCTGTGAGGTCAAGCGCTCCAGCCCGTCCAAGGGCGCGCTCGCCGCGATCGCCGACCCCGCGGCCCTGGCCGCGGACTACGAGGCGGGCGGCGCGGCCGTCATCTCGGTCCTGACCGAGCAGCGCCGCTTCGGCGGCTCGCTGGCCGACCTGGAGGCTGTCCGCGCCCGGGTCGACATCCCCGTGCTCCGCAAGGACTTCATCGTCACGTCGTACCAGCTGTGGGAGGCCCGCGCGTACGGCGCCGACCTCGCGCTGCTGATCGTGGCCGCCCTCGACCAGGCCGCCCTGGAGTCCCTCATCGAGCGCGCCGAGTCCATCGGGCTCACGCCGCTCGTCGAGGTGCACGACGAGGACGAGGTCGAGCGGGCGGTGGACGCCGGCGCGAAGGTCATCGGCGTCAACGCGCGCAACCTCAAGACCCTCAAGGTGGACCGCACCACCTTCGAGCGGGTCGCTCCCGAGATCCCGTCCGGCCTCGTCAAGGTCGCCGAGTCCGGCGTCCGCGGGCCGCACGACCTCATCGCGTACGCCAACGCCGGCGCCGACGCGGTCCTGGTGGGCGAGTCCCTCGTCACCGGCCGCGACCCGAAGACGGCGGTCGCCGACCTCGTCGCGGCCGGGGCCCACCCCGCGCTGCGCCACGGACGGAGCTGACACCCCGGTGCACAGCGCGCCCCACGCCACCGCCGTCACCCGTCCGGGCTCGCGCCCCGACGGGGGAGTGGCGTGCGTGCGGGCGGCTGCCGCCGGGGCGCGCGATCCCTACGCCCGCCTCGCCCGCGGCTGTCGGCCGCGCGGCTGCCGGGCACCGGCCCGCCGCGTCCACGGGCGCCGCGTGCGGTATGTCATCGGTGACGAACCGGGCCAGGTCAACGGCATGCGATGGCCCGCCGGCGCACGCGTAGGCGCCGCTCCGGGCCCGCCGCACCCCGCGGTGAGCTGACAGCTCCGACTCCCTCGTGCCACGTCGTGGCGGCCGCTCGCCGTCGCGACGGGAACTTCGTCCTCGGTACGGGCGGGTGGGAGGGATGCGAACGGTGTCGTCCGGGCGACCTGTGCGTGCGCGACCGACGTGACCCCTGTCCGACCCGTAACCGGGGCTGTCGCCCCTGCGAGGTATCCGCATGCCCAGCGAGTTCTTCATTCCCGACCCCGAGGGTCAAGTCCCCACCGCCGAGGGGTACTTCGGCGCGTTCGGCGGCAAGTTCATCCCGGAGGCGCTGGTCGCCGCCGTGGACGAGGTCGCCGTCGAGTACGACAAGGCGAAGGCGGACCCCGAGTTCGCCCGCGAGCTCGACGACCTGCTCGTCAACTACACCGGGCGCCCGAGCTCACTCACCGAGGTGTCCCGCTTCGCCGAACACGCCGGTGGTGCGCGCGTCTTCCTCAAGCGCGAGGACCTCAACCACACCGGGTCCCACAAGATCAACAACGTGCTCGGTCAGGCCCTCCTCACCAAGCGGATGGGCAAGACCCGCGTCATCGCCGAGACCGGCGCCGGTCAGCACGGCGTGGCCACCGCCACCGCCTGCGCGCTCTTCGGCCTCGAGTGCACGATCTACATGGGTGAGATCGACACCCGGCGTCAGGCGCTGAACGTGGCCCGCATGCGCATGCTCGGCGCCGAGGTCATCGCCGTGAAGTCCGGCTCCCGCACCCTCAAGGACGCCATCAACGAGGCCTTCCGGGACTGGGTCGCCAACGTCGACCACACGCACTACCTCTTCGGGACCGTCGCGGGGCCGCACCCCTTCCCCGCCATGGTCCGCGACTTCCACCGCGTCATCGGCGTCGAGGCCCGGCGGCAGATCCTGGAGCGTGCCGGACGGCTCCCCGACGCGGCCATCGCCTGTGTCGGCGGCGGCTCCAACGCCATCGGCCTCTTCCACGCCTTCATCCCGGACGCGGACGTACGCCTCATCGGCTGCGAGCCCGCCGGGCACGGCTTGGAGACCGGGGAGCACGCCGCGACCCTGACCGCCGGTGAACCCGGCATCCTGCACGGGTCGCGGTCGTACGTCCTCCAGGACGAGGAAGGGCAGATCACCGAGCCCTACTCCATCTCGGCGGGCCTCGACTACCCGGGCATCGGACCCGAGCACTCGTACCTCAAGGACAGCGGCCGCGGCGAGTACCGCGCGGTCACCGACGACGCGGCCATGCAGGCCCTGCGCCTGCTCTCCCGCACCGAGGGCATCATCCCGGCGATCGAGAGCGCCCACGCGCTCGCCGGGGCCCTGGAGGTCGGCAAGGAGCTGGGCAAGGACGGGCTGATCATCGTCAACCTGTCAGGGCGCGGCGACAAGGACATGGACACGGCCGCCCGCTACTTCGGTCTGTACGACACCGCCGCCGACGCCGTCGTCGAGCCGGACGCCGACAGTGACACCGCCGAGATCGAGGGGGACGCCAAGTGAGCGGCAACATCCAGCTGTTGAGCGACACCCTCGCCGCCGCGAAGGCGGAGGGGCGTTCCGCCCTCATCGCGTACCTCCCGGCCGGGTTCCCGACGGTCGACGGCGGGATCGCGGCCGTCAAGGCCGTCTTCGAGGGCGGCGCGGACATCGTCGAGATCGGTCTGCCGCACAGCGACCCCGTTCTCGACGGGCCCGTCATCCAGACCGCCGACGACATCGCCCTCAAGGGCGGCGTCAAGATCGCCGACGTCATGCGCACGGTCCGCGAGGCGCACGGGGCCACCGGGAAGCCGGTGCTCGTCATGACGTACTGGAACCCCATCGACCGCTACGGCGTCGAGCGCTTCACCGCGGAACTGGCGGAGGCGGGCGGCGCGGGCTGCATCCTGCCCGACCTGCCCGTCCAGGAGTCGGCGCTGTGGAGGGAGCACGCGGAGAAGCACGGCCTCGCGACCGTGTTCGTCGTCGCGCCCAGCAGCAAGGACGCCCGGCTCGCCGAGATCACCGCGGCGGGCAGCGGCTTCGTGTACGCGGCCTCGCTGATGGGGGTCACGGGCACGCGGGAGTCCGTGGGGGCCCAGGCCCAGGACCTGGTGCGGCGCACCAAGGCCACCACCGAGCTGCCGGTCTGCGTCGGCCTCGGTGTCTCCAACGCCACCCAGGCCGCCGAGGTGGCCGGCTTCGCCGACGGCGTGATCGTCGGCTCGGCCTTCGTCAAGCGGATGCTGGACGCGCCGGACGAGGCCGCGGGCCTCGACGCGGTCCGCGCCCTCGCGGGCGATCTGGCGAAGGGCGTGCGCGGCACGGCCTGAGACACCTTCCACCGCGTACGCGTCCTGTTGCGTACGTAACGGACAATCCGCTCACTCGAACGGGTGGACCTGGGACCGGGGAGGCGCGCTGCGCCTCCCCGGTTCGTTCTGCCGGTTGTGAGCGAGAAGAACCGTGACGGAAAGCGCACCGCCCGCGAGCGGATGGCGGTCGAGCGAGAGAAGCAGAAGTCCGCGGACAGGCGCCGCCGGGCGCTGATCGTGGGCGCGTCGGTGGTGTGCGTCCTGGCCCTTGCCGCGGTGGTGGGCGTCCTGGCCGCCAACTCGGGCAAGGACAAGAAGAGCGCCGCGTCGGGCCCGGCCGTGTCGCCCTCGGGTGCGACCGGCAAGGACGGCCTCGCGATCCCCGTCGGCAAGGACGGCGCCAAGTCGACCCTCACGGTCTGGGAGGACTTCCGCTGCCCGGCCTGCCAGGCCTTCGAGGCGGGGTTCCGCCCGACGATCCACGAGCTGGTGGACGCCGGAAAGCTCAGGGTCGAATACCACCTGGTCACGCTCATCGACGACGGCAGAGGAGGCAGCGGCTCCCGGCACGCGGCCAACGCCGCGGCCTGCGCCCAGGACGCCGGAAAGTTCACGGCCTACCACGACGTGCTGTACGAGAACCAGCCCAGCGAGACCACTGACGACTTCTCGAACGACAGCAAGCTCATCGAGCTGGCGGGCAAGGTCGACGGCCTGGACACCCCCGCCTTCCGGAAGTGCGTCAAGGACGGCACGCACAACAGCTGGGTCGTGAAGTCGAACGCGGCCTTCCAGCGCGGCGGTTTCCGGGGCACGCCGACCGTGCTGCTGGGCGGCAAGAACATCTACGAGGACCAGACGATGACCCCGGCGAAGCTCAAGCAGATGGTGGAGGCGGAGAACAAGGCCTGAGCCCCGCGTCGGCCCTGCGCCCCCGGCCCGGACACGGGCCGGGGGCGACTCATGTCGTTGCACGCCCTGACCCGAGTTGTGGCCTCCGTCACGGCCTTTGTCACGACCTCTTGCACGGCCTGTGTCACGGCCTCTGCCAGGGCCCCTGTTATGGACCCGTAGCCGGGCTGCTTGCCGTGGGTCCGGTCCGGCAGGGTAGCGTCGACCCTGCCATGGATATCGCCTACATTCCCAGCCCGTCGCACGGTGTGGTGCACCTCGGCCCCATTCCGCTGCGCGGCTACGCGTTCTGCATCATCATCGGCGTCTTCGTAGCCGTCTGGCTCGGCAACAAACGCTGGATCGCCCGAGGCGGGCGGCCCGGCACGGTGGCCGACATCGCGGTGTGGGCCGTCCCGTTCGGCCTTGTCGGCGGCCGGCTCTACCACGTGATCACGGACTACGAGCTGTACTTCAGCGACGGCCGTGACTGGGTGGACGCCTTCAAGGTGTGGCAGGGCGGCCTCGGCATCTGGGGCGCGATCGCGCTCGGTGCGGTGGGCGCGTGGATCGGCTGCCGCCGACGCGGCATCCCGCTCCCCGCCTGGGCCGACGCCCTCGCCCCCGGCATCGTCTTCGCCCAGGCCATCGGGCGCTGGGGCAACTGGTTCAACCAGGAGCTGTACGGCAAGGCGACGGACGTGCCGTGGGCGCTGCACATCACGTCCTCCACGGACGGGCGCGTGCCGGGGTACTACCACCCGACGTTCCTGTACGAGTCCCTGTGGTGCATCGGCGTCGGCTTCCTCGTCATCTGGGCGGACCGCCGCTTCAAGCTGGGCCACGGGCGGGCGTTCGCGCTGTACGTCGCCGCGTACTGCG
The DNA here is from genome assembly GCF_042885015.1 of Streptomyces sp. NPDC058086. Lineage (NCBI taxonomy): Bacteria > Bacillati > Actinomycetota > Actinomycetes > Kitasatosporales > Streptomycetaceae > Streptomyces > Streptomyces sp. NPDC058086. Next base: position 5,900 of record NZ_JBHVST010000218.1, read on the forward strand.
TCGGCCGCGGCTGGATCGAGTACATGCGCGTCGACGACGCCCACCACATCCTGGGCCTGCGTCTCAACGACTGGACCGCGATGGTGGTCTTCGTCCTCGCGGTGACCTACATCGTGGTGTCGGCGCGGCTGCGGCCGGGACGCGAGGAGGTCGTCGAGCCGGACGGGGACACCCCCGACGGAGATGCCCTCGCCCTCGACAAGAACGCCGACGACAAGGCTGACGACGAGGCCGACGAGACGACCGACAAGAAGTCCGACGGCAAGAAGCCCGAGGCGGAGACGGACACCGAGTCCGACGAACCCGCGCAGTCCAAGGAGTCCAAGGAGTCCGTGGAGTCCCCGGAATCCGAGGAGCTTGTGGAGTCCGAGGAGTCCGAGTCGTCTGTGGAGGCGGCGAGGGGCGAGGCCGAGTCGGCCAAGAAGGTCTGAGTTCCTCCGGTACGTCGCAGGGGGGCGCCCCCGCCCACGTACCCGCGCCCGCCACCGCACAAATACCGCGGGAGCCGCCCCGCCGTGGGGCGGGGCCCGGCCCCGACGCCCCCGAGAAC
>NZ_JBHVST010000219.1:0-6395 GCF_042885015.1 Streptomyces sp. NPDC058086
CGGGCACAGACCCAAGTACGTCCAGTACGTGGGCCTGTGCCCGGCACGCCGAGAGCACGCTCCCCCAAGCTCTCGACTCCGCTCGAGCAGGAGGGACCCCCATGACGCCGCGAGGCCCGCCCTCCGGGCGGACGACGGGAATTTGACGACAGGACCTAGGCGCGAGCGACTGCCAGTTGACTCCTCGCACAACCCCAGGGCCCGGGGCTGCTACGAAGAGACGCGCTCAGACTCCCCGAGGACGATACGCAAGGGCCCCGCGCCCTCCTTGGGGGCGTCGGCGATCCGTACGTCGGTACTCCGCCGCCGACTTCATCGGCTTCCTCGCAACGCCCGAGCGCGCCGAGGTTGCTCACCAGACGCGCGTGCGCATGTTGGTGGCTGAGTGGTCCTTTCCGACCGCACGTGAATGTCCCGGTACAGGGTCAGCGCCATCCGGTGCCGCCCCGGCCCGACCTGTCTGCACGATGCCGCCGGAGTCAGGGCGCGTACTGGCACACCGTGATCGACCCGGTGGGAACGCCGCTCTTGGTGCCGCAGCCGATCTTCCCGTACCGCTCGTTGATCATGTTGTAGTAATGACCCCATTTCTGGTAGCCGGGGCTGTTGGTGTCATGGTTGGGGTCGGCCTCGTAGGCGGCCTTCTCGCTTGCCCATCGGCCTGTGGCCGAGGCCGCCGGAGAGGACGAAATGTTTTCGGCGGCGTTGCTTATCGGGCCGTGGTGCAGCGTGCCGCCCGCAGTGGATGCCGGGTCGTCGGCCCAGTCCTGGGCTGCCTTGGCGAGCGAGTCGTCCCAGGTCAAAGACGACTGGCCAGCCTGTTGGCGCACGCTGTTGGTCTCGGAGACGATGGCCTGCTGATCGGAGGGGCTGACGTTGGAGACGGTCGCGGAGGCGCCCGTCGCCAGTACCGTGCCACCGGTCAACAGCGCCGCTGCGACGATGGTCGCGGCGCGACGACGCAGCAGAGTGGGGTTCTTCATTGCGACTCCCTGGTCGCACAGAAAACAGCAAACTCCCTGGCCGCAAAGGAAACAGCAGCGGCGAGAAGGCCTGCTGCGGAATGTCGGCGTGGAGTACGGCCGCCACGGAAGCGAGCCGCACCGCCGACTCATGCCGTGGCCAGACAGCCATCGGCGACAAAGTGGTCTCGTCGGCGGCCGCATGGCCGCATTCGGTATGACCAGCCTATGCCCGGGGCGCCTGTGCAGCGAACGGAGACGGCGACCGGAGGGACAGCCGAGCTGCGGGGAAGTGCGGCGGAGGTCCGAGGACGTAACTCGGTTATGGACGCGGCGAGTTCGACGGGTGCGGCATTCAGTCCGGCTCCGCGTTGTGGCGAAGGTGACGCCGAGGCGGTCGGGCAGGAGGACCGTGAGCCCAGCGACGGACTCAAGATCGAACTCGGTAGATCCAACTCGGTAGATCCAACTCGGTGGAGGCTCAGCCGTGCCAGATGGCTCGGACCTCTTCGACGTACTCGGCCGCCTGGCGTAGCCCTGCCTGGGCCGCGCCCGGAATGCGGGACGCGTCCAGGGCGTTGCGGCCGAACGCACGGCGGGCCGCACGGTCCGGGACCAGCAGGGCGGCCCGGGTGCCGCCCGCCTCCAGAGAGGCCACCTGGTCGAAGGCGCTCGGGGTCGCACCCGGCACGTCGGGGATCGGGGCCAGGACCACAACCCGTCGGCAGTCGTGTGCCAAGTCGGCGTTGGTCGTGGAGCGTACGCCCCCGTCCATCCAGCGGCCTGCCCCGATCGTGATCGGCGGGAACAGTGGCGGCAGTGCGCACGTGGCCGACATCGCCGTCACCAGGTCGACCCCGCTGTCGGCGCCGAAGCCGGCCGGCTCGCCGGTGAGCGCGTCCACCGCGAACAGCCGCACGGGCCGCTCCGGCCATTCCCGAACCGGCAGTTGGGGGCGGATCGCGTCGAAGACGTCGGCCTCCGTCACGTCGCGCACGTTCAGGGAGAGCCGGCCCAGCCGCTTGACCACGGTCGCCGGATCGCGCGAACCGAGCGCGGCCCACAGGTACTTGACCGTCATGACGAAGGTGAAGTCCACCTCCATCATGGCTCGCTTCCGGGCGACCTGTACCTCGTACAAGTCGGCGGGCGCCGCCCCTGCGGCCAGTTCCACGGCGAGCAGTGAGCCGGCCGACGTGCCGGCGAGCACGTCGGCACCGCCGAGGTCCAGCCCGGCGTCGGCCAGTCCCGCCAGCATGCCGACCTGCCATGCGTACGCGGTCAGGCCGCCCCCGCCCAACACCAGCGCCGTATCCGCCACGTCCGCCCTCCCCACTAACGGGGACCGATCCCCGTTTCCAGCCCCGACGCTAGCACGTAAATGGGGAGTGATCCCCGCTTCGGTCCGATCCGCATCCACTCCGCGACTCGCACACCCGTCCGCCGCTCGAGCGGACCCGCGCGGGGTGACCGGCCGACAGAGATATGCAAGGAAATGGCCGGTTATAGGTGGATCCTGCTGACATAGTGCGGCCATGGAGATCCACGACCACCGGCAGCCGAATCAGTTCCGTGGCCTGCGCCGCCTCCGTGGCCTCCGTGGTCTTCGTGGTCTCCGTGGTCTCCGTGGTCTCCCAGGCCTCCCAGGCCTCCGTACCCGCCATACCCGCCATACCCGCCGTACTGCCCTCCTCCTCGCCCTCACCGGCGCCATCGGGATCGGCGGTGCCGTCGTCCTCGTCGGCGCCCTCCCCCACGGAGACCACCCCTCCCCCGCCCACCCAGGCACCCTCGCCACCGCCACCCGCTCCGCCGGATCACCCGGCGCGGCCCCCTCCCCCGGCGCCCCTGGTATCGGCGACCCGCTGCTGCCGCTCGACGGCAACGGGGGGTACACGGTCCGCCGCTACACGCTCGCCTTCGACTGGCGGGCGCCCAGGACGCGCTTCGACGCCAGTACGACCATCAGCGCGAGCGCCACGCAGGCCCTGTCCCGCTTCGACCTCGACTTCGCGGGCAACACGCTGCACTCGGTCACCGTGGACGACGTACCGGCGAGGACCGTGCGCGACGGTGACGAGCTCGTCGTCACCCCCGCGAAGCCGATCCCCCAGGGCGGCGCGTTCACCGTGCGGGTCTCCTACACCGCCGACCCGACACAGCGAAGGCACCGCGGCGACGCGATCGGGGACTACGGCTGGGTGCCCACGCCCGACGGCACCGTGCTCTATCCGCAGCCCGACGGGGCCAAGATGATCTTCCCTGCGAACGACCATCCGAGCCTGCGGGCGCCGGTCACCTTCCTCATCACCACTCCACCGGGTGTCAGCGCGGTGGCCAACGGGCGGCTCGTCGAGCGCGCCCCGCAGCCCGACGGACGGGTCCGGTGGACGTACGACTCCGAGCAGCCGGTCGCGGCGCAGCTGGTGCAGGTGGCGATCGGGAAGTTCACGTTCGTCGAGAACACCGGTCCGCACGGGCTGCCCGTCCGGGACGTGGTCCCCGGTGACCTGGTCACCGGGACCAAGGCCTATCGCTCGCTCACGCCCGAGCACCTGGCCTGGCTGGAAGAGCGGCTCGGCCCGTACCCCTTTCGCCGTTACGGCGTGCTGGTGGGGGACACGGACCTGCCGGTGGCGCTGGAGACACAGTCGCTGTCCCTAGTACCGAAGGGCGACCTGCAGGGTGACCGGGTCGATGCCGAGCGCGACCTCGTGCACGAGCTGACCCATCAGTGGACCGGCGACAGCGTGGCCATCCGGCGTTGGTCCGACCTGTGGCTGAGCGAGGGGCACGCCCGCTTCTACGAGCGTCTCTACTCCGAGGCGCACGGCGGCGACAGCGTCGAGTCCGCGATGCGGGCGGCGTACGAGCAGCACGACCAGTGGCGTCACGACAACGGGGCGCCCGCCGAACCCCGCACCGAGGCGGCCCTGTTCAAGCAGGTGCGGTACGACGGCGCTGCGCTCGTGCTCTACGCCCTCCGGGAAAAGGTCGGCGAGAAGACGTTCGACAGGATCGAGCGGTCCTGGGTGACGAAGTACCAGGGCCGGGCCGCCGATACCCAGGACTTCGTCGCGCTCGCGTCCGAGGTCGCGGGCGAGGACCTGAAGCCGTTCCTGACGCCGTGGCTGTACGGGGACCGCACCCCGCCCATGCCGGGACACCCCGACTGGCAGGTGGACCCGGTCCAGGACTGAGCCGTCACCTCCCCCGTACGACGGAGCTTCTGCGCGCCCCGTACGACGGGGCTCCCGCGCGCCCCGTAGGACGGGACTCCCGCGCGGTACGGCGGGCTCGCGCCGACTCCTCGCCGGGGCGGACGTTCTGCCGCCGACCGGGTGGCCTCTGCCGGGTGGCTGGGCCACACCAGTGACGCTTGGCGCGACGGGGCGTGTCGGGCACGGAAACGTACGGGGGGTGATGCAGAGGGCAACTCCTTTGTCCTGATTGCGACGAGCATGATTGGAGACCCTTGCGATGAGAAAACGTGTCGCCCCCCGTGTCCCCAACTCCCCGCGTGAGCACCGCCGTACAGTCCGCATGACCGCCTCCGCGGCGCTCCTGATGCCGCTGTTGGCCGGCCCGGCGGCGTGCGCCGGCGGGACGTCGGCCGACCGGCATCTTCAGAACGTCTTCACGGACGCCGCGGACGAGTATCACGTGCCGCGCAGTGTGCTCCTGGGTGTCTCGTATCTGCAGTCGAGATGGGACGCCCGGCCGGGCACCCCGAGTGTCGTCGGCGGTTATGGGCCGATGCATCTGGTGGACGCCCGTCAGGTCAGGGCCAAGGACAAGTCCCCGACACCGGCTCCGTCGCAGGCGCATCGCGGAGGTGCCCAGCCTCCCGCCGCCGCGGCAGGCCCCTCGGCCTCACCCGGGGCGGCCTCCCCGGGCGGACGCTCCGCGCAGCCCGCGGACCTGCGCCGGGCCGCCGGCCTGATCGGAGCCCCGGTGGCGCGGCTGCGGACCGATGCCGAGGCCAACGTACGCGGAGGTGCGGCGCTCCTCGCGGAGACACAACGACAACTCGGCAAGCCGCTCAGCACCAACCCGGCGGACTGGTGGGAGGCGGTGGCACGCTTCCCGGGGACGGGCGACACCGCGTCGGCGGCGGAGTACGCGAACAACGTCTTCGCGTTGATCCGCCAGGGCGCGCACCGCACCACCGACTCCGGACAGCGGATCACCCTTCCCGCCAGCCCGAACGTGCGCCCCCGCGCCCCGCACCCCGAGGCCGCACGGCGGCCCAAGGAGGTCGAGTGCCCCGCGGCGCTGACCTGCGACTGGCTCGCCGCGCCGTACGTCGAATACGACGACAACGGCGACTACGGCAACCACGACCTGGCCGACCGGCCCAGGGACCAGAAGATCGAGTACATCGTCATCCACGACACGGAGGCGGACCTGCCGTCCATGCGTCAGACCGTGCAGGATCCGACGGAGGCGTCCTGGCACTACTCGATCCGCTCCAAGGACGGCCATGTCACCCAGCACGTCAGGACCAAGGACGTGGCCTGGCACTCCGGGAACCAGTTCGTGAACGCACGTTCGATCGGCATCGAGCACGAGGGATTCCTCAGGCAGCCCGACTCCTGGTACACGGAGCAGATGTACCAGACCTCGGCCAAACTGGTGCGTTACCTGGCGAAGAAGTACGACATCCCGCTCGACCGGCAGCACATCTTCGGACATGACAACGTGGCGTCACCGACCGCCTCCAGCATCCCCGACATGCACGACGACCCCGGCCCCTTCTGGGACTGGCGGCACTACTTCGACCTCCTCGGCGCACCCCTGCGTGCCACGGCCGGGCCCGACAGCGACCTGGTGACCGTGCTGCCGGACTTCGCCACCCACAAGCCGCTGTTCACGGGATGCACCAAGAGCGGAGCGAAGTGCGCGCCGCACGGCTCCAGCGCCGTCCGCCTGCACACCGAGCCGGACGAGCACGCGCCACTGATCCAGGACCCGGGCCGGCGCCCCAACGGCGAGGACTCCACGGAGGACGTCAACGACCTGGGGTCGCGGGTCTCCGCCGGCCAGACCTACGCGGTCGCAGGACGCAGTGGCGACTGGACGGCGATCTGGTATCTGGGCCACAAAGCGTGGTTCAAGAACCCGAAGAACCGTCCGACGGCCGTCGGCGCGAGCGGCCGGTTCGTGACGCCGAAGGAGGGCTTGAGCGAGATCCCGGTGTTCGGACGTGCCCTCCCGGAGGAGGAGGCCTACCCGGAGGGAGTGGAGCAGCAGTCCCAGTCCCCGCTCCCGTACACCCTCCTCGCGGGCCAGCGGTACGTGGCGCAGTCCCGGCCCGTCGGTTCCTACATCGACAGGTCGACCTTCAGCGACACACCGAGCCTGGTGGTGACGGGGCGCGAGGAGTACTACGAGATCCAGTTCGGCCACCGGATCGCCTATGTCCGCGCGAGC
>NZ_JBHVST010000220.1:0-6386 GCF_042885015.1 Streptomyces sp. NPDC058086
CCGGCGCCGGCTCGACCACCCCGGCGCCCCCGCCGTGGTCCGGGCGGCCGTGGTCTCAGCCCCCCCCCCCGCCACGGGGGGGCCCCCCCCCGCCCGGGGGGGCGCCTCCTCTCGTTGGGCGACATCAGCCTCGTCGTACGAGGTCGTTCCTGGTCGTACGAGGTCAGCCTCGTCGTACGACGTCAAGTTCACGCCACGGACGCGTCCGACCTGTGAGAGGAGTCTCCTGCCCGGCTCCGGCTTCTGCTTCAATGGGGGTATGGCCAGCTTCCAGAAGTACACCGCGACGGGTCGCCCCGACCTGGAGCCCTTCTGGCCTTCCCGTCAGCATCACGACTTCGACCGGGTGTGTTGCCGCGCGACGAACGCGCCGGCCCTCTAAAGCCGTACACCCCGGCCTTCGGCCAGCGCGCACGACGTACGTCCTCGACGGCCCCGACCACGAACTCGCGGTCGTCGACCTTCCCGACGAACTTCTCGCGCGAAAGAGCTGACCTCTCATGGCGACCACTCGTTCCTTCTCGTCCGTCGCGACCACCCCCGCACCGGCACCCGCCCCCGTCCCCGCGCGGCACCGACTCCGTGCCGTCCACCGGGACGAGGTGGTCGACGTCGCGGACTTCCTGCCGCCGGGCGCCACCTGGCTGCCCGCTCCCCCGCACACCCTGCCCGTGCTCCCCGGCCAGCCGCCGATGATCGGCTACCTGGTCCTCGTACCGGCCGACCAGCAGCCCCTGCTGCCGGTCGCCGTCCCGGACTCCCCGGCCCCCATCGACGCCGCCGTCGGGGACGACCCGCTCGTCCGCATCGACCCCGTGCAGCGCACCGCCGAGGTCGACGGGCGGCCGCTCGACCTCACCTACCTGGAGTTCGAGCTGCTCGCGCACCTCGTCGCGTACCCGCACCGGGTGCACACCCGCGACCAGCTGGTCACCACCGTGTGGGGCTACGGGCACGTGGGCGACGGGCGGACCGTCGACGTCCACGTCGCGCGGTTGCGGCGCAAGCTGGGGGCGCAGCACCGGCAGTCGATCCAGACGGTACGGCGGGTGGGGTACAAGTACGCGCCTGCGACGGGGCGTTGACCCACTCCACCGCTCAGGAACTCTTCTGTCAGCAGATTCCCGTTCCGTCCGGCGGGCCGTGCGGGCAGAGTCGTCCGTATGAAACCCAAGAAACTGCTGATGCTGGGCGGTACGGACTTCGCGGGGCGGGCCGTGGTGGAGGCGGCGCTCGGCCGTGGCTGGGAGGTGACCGTCTTCCACCGCGGGCGCCGCGAACCGCCCGCCGGGGTGCGGTCCTTGCTGGGTGACCGCACCGCCCCCGACGGGCTCGCGGCGCTCGCCTCCGCCGCGGGTGAGGGCGAGGGTGAGTGGGATGTCGTCGTCGACACCTGGTCGGCGGCGCCGCGGGCCGTTCGCGACACGGCACGGCTGTTGGCCGACCGGGCCGGGCGGTACGTGTACGTGTCGAGCTGCTCGGTCTACGCGTGGGCTCCGCCCGCCGACTACGCCGAGGACGCGCCGCTCGTGAAAGGGGCGTCCGAGGACGCGGAACAGACCGACTACGCGCAGGACAAACTGGGCGGCGAGCTGGCCGCCGTGTCCGCGTTCGGCACGGAGCGCTCGTTGCTCGTGCGGTCCGGGCTGATCCTCGGGCCGTACGAGAACATCGGGCGCCTGCCGTGGTGGTTGACCCGGGTCGCCCGGGGCGGTCCCGTACTCGCGCCCGGCCCCCGGTCCCTCCCCCTCCAGTACGTCGATGTCCGTGATCTCGCGGAGTGGATCCTCGGGGCGGCGGATGCGGGGGTGAGCGGGGCGTACAACCTGATGAGTCCGCAGGGGCATACGACGATGGGGGAGCTGCTCGACGCGTGCGTCCGGGTCACCGGGGCGCGGGCGGAACTCCGTTGGACCGAGCCTTCCGTGGTTCTCGACGCCGGGATTCAGCCGTGGACGCAGTTGCCGGTGTGGGTGCCGGTGGGGTCCGACATGCATGACGCTCTTCACCGGGCGGACGTGTCCCGGGCGGTGGCGGCGGGGCTGCGGTGCCGGCCCGTCTCGGAGACGGTCGCGGACACGTGGACCTGGCTCCAGGGCATCGGCGGGGTGGCCCCCCAACGCCCGGACCGCCCACCGGTGGGCCTCCCGCCGGACCTGGAAGCCAAGGCGCTCGCCCTGTAACCCCGCACCCAGGCCCTTCGCCCCCGCCGCCCCTACCCGTCCCATCCTCCTGGGGCTCCGCCCCAGACCCCGCGGGATGGTCTTCCGGCTGCGGGTGGGTGGGGGCTGGTCGCGCAGTTCCCCGCGCCCCTCAAGAGCGCCGACGCGCATCTTTCAGCCCGGCCGGCGTTTGAGGACGAGGCCGTTCAGGCCGATCGGGGGTTTGGGGGCGGAGCCCCCAAGTAGGGACGGGTAGGGGCGGCGGGGGCGAGGAAAGCCCTGCCCCCGGGGTGCACCTGGCACCACCCCCACCCTGGTGCTCGGCCCAGTGACCTCGCGGGGCGGGTCGGTGAGACTGGCGGTATGGAGATGTGGAGCGGCAGGGGTGTACGGGCACGCGGGCCGGAGGTACTGGTCGCCGGGGGGCGAGGGCTGGTGCTGGCCGTCGGGGGGTTCATCGGAGCGGTTGTTCTCTTCGTGCTGTCCGTCGTGTCGATCCTGCTGGTGCCGGCGGGGGTGGGGATCGTCACGACCCCTTGGGTCCTGACCGGCGTACGGGCCTTCGCGGACCGGCGGCGGATCATCGCCGCCGAGTGGTGCGGGATACGGATTCCGTCCACGTACAGGAGCCTGCCCGCGGACGCGCCCCCGTGGACACGCTGCTTCCGCATGCTGGGAGACCCGGCGACCTGGCGCGACCTCCGCTGGCTGGTGGTCGACATGACCGCCGGGTTCGTGACCGCACTGCTGCCCGCCGCCCTCCTCCTCTACCCCCTGGAGGGTTTCGCGCTGGCGGCCGGCCTGTGGCGGGTCTTCACGGACGGCACGCACGTGGGCTGGTGGTACGGCTTCGTGCCGGTGTCGGGACAGGGCTCCGCCCTGCTCGCGGGGGCACTGGGCGCGGCGCTCCTCGTCGCCTCCTACGCCCTCTCCCCCGCCCTCCTGCGGGTCCACTTCCTCCTCACCCGCTCCGTCCTCGCCTCCGGCGACGGCGAACTCGCCGAACGGGTCCGCGTCCTCACCGAGACCCGGCGCACCGCCGTGGACACGTCGGCGGCCGAACTCCGCCGCATCGAGAGGGACTTGCACGACGGGGCGCAGGCACGACTGGTCGCCATGGGGATGGACCTGGGGACCGTCGAGGTCCTCATCGAGAAGGACCCGGCCAAGGCCCGCCAGCTGCTCGCCCAGGCCCGCCGGTCCTCCGCCGAGGCGCTCACCGAGCTCCGCGACCTCGTACGGGGTATTCATCCCCCCGTGCTCGCCGAGCGTGGACTCGGCGACGCGGTAAGGGCGTTGGTGCTGCGGCTGCCTCTCGTGAGCGAGGTGGACGTCGACATGGACGGCCGTGCCGACGCGCCCGTCGAGTCCGCCGCGTACTTCGCCGTCAGCGAGGTGCTGACCAACGCGGTCAAGCACTCCGGTGCCGAGCGCCTCTGGGTCGACCTCCAGTACACGGACGGAATGCTCCGCATCACCGTCACCGACGACGGGGAGGGCGGCGCCCGGGTCGGCGCGGGCTCGGGACTCACCGGCGTCGAGCGGCGGCTCGGTACATTCGACGGCGTCCTGGCCGTCAGCAGCCCCGCGGGCGGTCCCACCATGGTCACCATGGAGATCCCTTGCGCGTTGTCCTAGCCGAAGACCTGTTCCTGCTGCGCGACGGACTGGTCCGGATGCTCGAGGCGTACGACTTCGAGATCGCCGCCGCCGTCGAGAGCGGGCCCGAACTCACCCGGGCGCTGGCCGAGTTGGCGCCGGACGTCGCCGTGGTCGACGTACGTCTGCCACCCTCGCACACGGACGAGGGGCTGCAGTGCGCGCTTCAGGCCCGCCGGGAGCGGCCGGGGCTGCCGGTGCTCGTGCTCTCCCAGCACGTGGAGCAGCTGTACGCAAGGGAGTTGCTCGCGGACGGCACGGGCGGGGTCGGTTATCTGCTCAAGGACCGGGTGTTCGACGCGGAGCAGTTCATCGACGCCGTACGGCGGGTCGCCGCGGGTGGGACCGCGATGGATCCGCAGGTGATTCAGCAGTTGCTGGCGCGGCGTTCACACACCGCGCAGCCGCTCGGGCGGCTGACCCCACGCGAGCTGGAGGTGCTCGAACTGATGGCGCAGGGGCGCTCGAACGCGGCGATCGCGGCCCAACTCGTGGTCACAGAACGGGCGATCGCCAAACACACCTCCAATATCTTCACCAAACTGGGGCTGGAGGTCTCCGACGATGACAACCGGCGCGTACTCGCCGTACTGGCGTATTTGGATCACGGCAGCCAGTGAAGAAGAAGCCCCCGCCGACGCCGTTGAATATAGTTCAAACCCTTTTTTCGAGATCAACTCACCGAAAAACATGCGCTTCTGAGCCCATTGCGCCGGAAATGACCTCACGAACTTCTAAGATTTTCCAGGGTTTCTGAACGCCTCAGGAGTCACCTGCGTACTGATGGACGCCGCTTCACTCCTGTCGGGCGCCTCGATGCCCCGCAAGGAAGTCAGAGGAGTTCCATGGGACGCAACACTCGCAAACGACGTTCGCCGCTGGCTGTTCGCGCCGTTGCCGCATCCGCGGCGCTCGCGATCGGTGGGGGCGGATTGATCTGGGCGAATTTCTACGCCTCGGCGCACGAGACCAACTCGAGCCCGAACACCACCAAGGCCGCCGCCGCCCAGGTCGCCACCATCTCCTGCCCCGATGTCGGGCAGCAACTGACCAGTGTGCCCGCCAACGCCAAGTCGAACGTCGACACGGAGCTGGCCACGCTCGACAAGCAGATCACCGAGGCGTACGCCCGGCTGGCCTCGTCGCGTCAGGCTCAGGCCAATGACGCGGGCTTCGTCCAGAACGCGATCCTGTCGCCGCTCAAGGACAAGCGGACCGCGGTCATCGGCCGAATCAAGATCGACTTCACCCGGGTGGGCGCCGCCGCGCCGACCACGCTGGACGGTCTCGCCGCCTGCACCGGCACCACCGCCAACCAGGCCCAGACCACCGCCGGCGGCCAGAACAACGGCCAGCAGAACAACGGCGGCCAGCAGAACGGTGGCCAGAACAACGGCGGCCAGCAGAACGGCGGCCAGCAGAACAACGGCGGCGCCTCGGCCAGCGCGGCTCCGAGCGCGAGCGCACCGGCCAACATCGGCGGCCAGGCCGGAAACGGTCCCGTCGCCGCAGACTTCGTCGACATCACAAAGGTGGCGGCGAACGTCCAGGGCAAGCCGCAGAAGTCCGCCAACGCCTCAAGGGGTACGTTCACCACCGCGTGCGGTGTGAACGCGAACAAGAACCACAACACCGACAACGTGATCGTGGCGCCCGGCGTGACCAACGGCGCACACCACCTGCACGACTACGTCGGCAACCAGAAGGTCAACGCGTTCTCCAGCAACAACACGTTCCTGCAGGGCGGGACCAGCTGCCAGAACAAGAACGACCTGTCGTCGTACTACTGGCCGGTGGTCCGTCTCCAGGACGGCTCGCAGGACTTCGACCAGAACGCGGACGGCGGTGGCAAGGAAGGCAACGTCGGCAAGATCCTGACGCCCGTACAGGCGCAGATCAAGTACGTCGGCAGCCCGGCCAGCAAGGTCGTCGCGATGCCGCAGTTCCTGCGCATCATCACCGGTGACGCCAAGACCACCACCAACGGTCTGGCGAACGCCAACGCGCACTGGAGCTGCACCGGCTTCGAGAACAAGGTCCAGCTGACGTCGCAGTACCCGATCTGCCCGCAGGGCAGCAACGTGGTCCGCACGTTCGCCTTCCAGAGCTGCTGGGACGGCCAGAACATCGACAGCGCCAACCACCGCACGCACGTCGCCTTCGCCGATCCGGCGAGCGGCGTCTGCGGCAACGGCTTCAAGGCGATCCCGCAGCTGACGATGCGCCTGGTCTACAAGATCACGCCGCCGGTCCTCCAGAACGGCGTGGTGAAGAACGCGTTCGCGGTGGACGGCTTCCCGGAGCAGCTCCACAAGTCGGCGACCGACCACGACGACTTCATCAGCGTCACCACCGGTGGCCTGGCGAACAAGATCGCCAACTGCATCAACACCGGCCAGCAGTGCAGGTAGCAGCCCCTTCACCGAAGGCAGTAGTCGCTTCACCGAAGAGCTAGTACGGCACTGAGAAGGGCGGGGGGGGGGGGACCCCCCCCCCCCCGCCCCCGGGAAGGGGCCCCCCCCGTACACCCCCCCCCCCCGCCCCCCCGTGCACAGCCCGCCCCCC
>NZ_JBHVST010000221.1:0-5910 GCF_042885015.1 Streptomyces sp. NPDC058086
CAACGGGGCGTTGCAGGAACGCCGTGACGCCTACCGGCATGTCTCGAAGACGAGCGTCAGGTACGGGATGCAGTCCGCGCAGCTCAAGGACATCCCGAGCTTCTTGACGTCCACGTGCACCAGCGATCCGGGCTGCGGGTGCTCGTACCGGCGGATTGGCTCGCCAGTCGCGCGGTCAACGTGCGACAACCTGTTGAGCCGGGCCGCGGTGAGGATGCGGTGCACGGTCGACGGCGCGATGTCGAGCCGCACGGCTAGCTGAACGGGACCCTCTCTCAAACGAATTCGCAAACTCACACAGCGCTTGGTCACGGCCTTGGACGTCTTGCTCGGTGAAGACTTAGTAGGACTCCGTTAGGTCTTCCTGTCATGCTTGTCCTGGAGGAGGTTGGACGGGTGGACGCACATGAAGTGAAGCGTGTTCGGGCGACGTTGGCGTTGTTCGTAGCCGATGTGTTCGCGTCGGTGCCGCGGAAGGACCAGCGGGCCAAGGGCGACTGCTACCTGCGGGGGCTGATGCTGGACGGTCGCCGCAAGTCGATCCAGGCGATGGCCGCGCGGCTGCCGGACGGCAACGAGCAGAACCTGCAGCAGTTCGTGAACCAGTCGACGTGGGATCCGGAGCCGGTGCAGCGGCGGATCGCCGAGCGGATGCTGCCGCTCATCCGCCCGACGGCTTGGGTGATCGACGATGTGTCAGTGCCCAAGGACGGGAGGATGTCGGCCGGGGTGGCTCCGCAATACTGACCCTGTTGGCGAATTCGTCAGGCCACCACGGGCAGCGCCTTGGCGGCGCGATAATTGAGGTCACCAGTCGCGGGGACGACGTCCATGAGGTGATGGCGATGTCCCTGCGTGCCCACGAGCCCCTTCCGGTACCGGACTTGACTGCGCAGGTCGCACGGGCTGCCTTTCCGGACGGCTGCCTGGGCATGCGCCTGCGAGACGCCCTGGGGCCGGTCTTCCGCGACGACGACTTCGCGGATCTGTTCCCACGACGCGGACGGCCGGCCCTCTCGCCGGGGCAGTTGGCACTGGTGTGCGTGCTGCAGTTTGTTGAGGGACTGTCCGACCGCCAGGCCGCGACCGCCGTTCGGGAGCGGATCGGATGGAAATACGCCCTCAGCCTGGAACTGACTGACCCCGGCTTCGACTTCTCGGTGCTGTGCGAGTTCCGTGCCCGGCTCATCGCCGGCAAGGCCGAGCGCCGGGTATTCGACCGGCTCTTGAAGGTGTGCCAGGACCACAAGCTCCTTGGCAGCCGCGGAGCGGCCCGCACCGACTCCACCTACGTGCTGGGCTCGGTGCGCGTGTTGAACCGACTGGAGCTGGTCGGCGAGACCGTGCGCGCCGCACTGAACGCCCTGGCCATCGCCGCCCCGCGCTGGCTCGGTGGCTGGATGCCTCCCGGGTGGGCCGACCGCTACGGGCATCGGGTGGAGAACTACCGGCTTCCCCAGACCGAGGCCGAACGACTGGCCTTCGCGACAGCAGTGGGGGCCGACGGTGCGGTGATCTTGACCCGGGTGGACGCCGACGACGCTCCTGCCGTGCTGGAGGAACTCGAGGCGGTGCAGGTCCTGCGCGCGGTGTGGCCGCAGCAGTACGACCTTGCTGCCAACTCCCCGCGCTGGCGGGCAACCGAAGAACTGCCCTCCTCACAGGAGCGGATCGCTTCCCCCTACGACGTCGAGTGCCGATACGCGATCAAGAGGACCACGAGGTGGACCGGCTACAAGTGCCACCTCACTGAGCACTGCAGCCCCGACCTGCCCCACCTGGTCACCGACGTGGACACCACCGACGCCTCCCAAAGCGACCAGAACATGATCGCGCCGATCCACGACCGCCTCGACCAGCGGGATCTGCTGCCCGACGAGCACCTGGTCGACACCGGCTATACGGCTGCGGCCACCCTCCTCGACGCGGCCCATGACCGTGGGGTCGCCTGGTCGGTCCGATGCCACCAGACACCAGCTGGCAGGCCAAGGCCAATGAAGGCTTCGACCTCGCCGCCTTCGCCGTCGACTGGCAGGCCCAGACCGCAGTCTGCCCCCGGGGTGCGGTAGCCCGGCAGTGGCGCGAGCAGCTCGACAGCCGCGGCCGCCCCGTCATACGGATCCGGTACTCCGACCAGGACTGCGCGGCATGCCCCGTGCGCGGCAAGTGCACACGGAGGGCGAGTGAGCCACGTGACCTGGTCTTACGTCCGCAAGCTGAGCACGAGACCCTGCAACGGCACCGACAGGAACAGGGCACGACCGCCTGGAAGGAGAGCTACCGTCGACGCGCCGGGGTGGAGGGAACGATCTCGCAGGCCGTCCGGGGCCCCGACATTCGACACGCCCGCTACCGCGGCCTCCCCAAGGTCCAGCTCCAGCAGATCTTCTCCGCTGCCGCCCTCAACCTGCTCCGCGTTGACGCCTGGCTCACCGACACGCCCTTGGCACGAACCCGGGCGTCACGCCTCGAAGCGCTGCCCGTGATGGCCTGACGAATTCGCCAACAGGGTCAATACTGCGGGGCCTTGGGCAAGCGGGCCAACTGCCAGGTGGCGGTCAGCGTCCACGCCGCGAGCGACACCGCCTCGTGTCCGCTGCAGTGGCGGCTGTTCCTGGCCCAGGAGTGGGCGTCGGACACCGACCGCCGGGCCGTCACCCGGATCCCGACCGAGGTCACACACCGCGAGAAGTGGCGCCTGGCCCTGGACATGCTCGACACCCTCGCCGCCTGGGGCATGACACCGCCGGTCGTGGTGGCCGACGCCGCCTACGGCACCAACGCCTACCTGCGGACCGCGCTGTCCGAGCGAGGACTTGCCTACCTCCTGTCCATCCGCTCGGATGTGAGTGCCCACCCCTTCGACGCGAAGCCCGCGACCCCGGCCCGCAACGGGCCCACCCGCTGCTGGCCCCAGCCGCGTTACCGACAGGCCGCACCGTCGGTGGCAGCCCTGGCCACCGGCCTCGGGCAGGGGGCATTCACCCCTCTCACCTGGCGGAACGGCTCGCGAGGGGAGTTACGCTCCCGCTTCACCGCCGTGCGCGTCCGCCCGGCCGGCAAGGCCGTGGAGCGTCCGATTCGAGCCGCCGCCTCGGCCGAACAGGGCTGGTGGGACGGGGTCCTGCCCGACTGTTGGCTGCTGATCGAATGGCCCGCCGACGCCGACGCACCGACTGACTACTGGCTGTCCAACCTGCCCGCCGACACCCCCATCGCCGAGCTGGTCCGTCTGGCCAAGGTCCGCTGGCGCATCGAGCACGACTACCGCGAACTCAAACACGGCCTGGGCCTCGACCACTTCGAAGGCCGGTCCTGGCCCGGCTGGCACCACCACGTCACCCTCGTGACGGCCGCCCACGCCTTCCTCACCGAACAGCGCCTGGCCCCAAAAGTGCCCGCACCGGTCTCACCCTCTACCAAGTCCTCGACGCCCTCCAGGGCGTCCTGAGGTGCTGGACCGGTGTCTGCACCACCTGCCGCCAAGCCCTCCCCGCCAGGACACACACGACGCCAAGATCGAGATAGACCTAACGGAGTCCTATTAGGCCGCGACGATCGGTCATGCATGGGCTCGTCGGCCAGGTAGCGGTCGACCCAACGCTTCACTGTGGGCCAGGACACTTGGAAACGGGCGGCGACCTCGCTGATCGGCCAGCCCTCGTGGACCACGAGACGCGCGACCTTCAGTCGGTGCCGGGGAGTCAGAGCAGCATTGGGATGAGACATGGTGAGGCCTTCCTGGGCGTGGCCCAGGAGGGCCTCGGATTCGTCAACGGCGGTCGGGGTGCCGGGGCACCGCTGAGTACCGGTGCCGCAAGGCGCGACCTGTTCTTGGTAGCGGTTTCAGGTCAGACTTGGGCTCGAGCGGGCACCTCGCGGGCGAGTAGAAGTGCGACGGCGCCCAGGAGAGTGCCGGTGACGCGGCGTTGCACAGTGGCCCAGCTAGGGCGTTGATCGAGGAAGGTGGCGATGGCGCCGGCGGCGATGACGATCAGGGCGTTGACAGTCAGGCTCACCGCGATCTGGACCGACCCGAGAGTCAGGCCCTGCGCGGTCGGATGCCCGTGATGTGGGTCGATGAACTGCGGGATCAGGGTCAGGTACATGATCGCGGCCTTGGGGTTGAGCAGGTTTGTCACCAGACCCATACGGAAGAGCCGAGCCGGGCTGTCACGGGGAATGTCGCGGACCTCAAACACGCCTCGCCCTCCGGGGCGTAGGGCATGCCAGGCGAGGTAGGCCAGGTAGACAACGCCGACGGCTTTGAAGCCGATGAACAACCAGGGCACGGCGACGAACACGACCGCGAGGCCGAGGTTGGCCATCAGCATGTAGATGACGAAGCCGACGCCGGTGCCGGCCAGGGAGATGAGCCCCGCAGCGCGCCCCTGGCTGATGCTGCGCGAAACGAGGTAGATCATGTTGGGCCCGGGGGTCAGCACCATGGCCAGCGCGGTGAGCGCCATCCCAAGGACGGACGCACCAGAGAGGGGTGAGGACAACGAGGTGAGGGACATGCCCCCACCCTGGTGTAATGTCCTTATGCATCTCAACCCTTACGGCGAGTATGCCGTACTCCTCGCCCGTTCCTTGGCTGACGACTGGCCCGATACCCGGGCCGGGATCGTCGAGCGGACCCGCGAGTTCGGCATGACGATGCCCTTCCCCGAGCGGCCTGACGACCACACCCGCTGCCGGGCAGTGGTCGACGACTGGATCCGGGTCGTCGACGCCCATGACCCCAACCAGCGGGCAGCGATCCTCAACGAGCAGATGGCTGCCGCTACTGCCTATCCACGCCTGACCGACCATAACGGCGAGGGATGGCACCTGCACTATCGCGACGTCGACGACGACCTACCGCGAGTGCTGCACGCCGTGTTCAGCGTCGGCACTGCACTGCACCTGACAACTCGGGGCATGCATCGCCTCGGCCGGTGCGCCGCTCTCCCCTGCACGAACGTCGTCGTCGATACCTCGCGGAACGGCACACAGCGGTATTGCTCACCACGCTGCGGCAGCCGGGATGCCGTCCGTCGGCACCGCGCTCGTCAGCACGAGCGGTGACGACTCGGCGACTGGTCGCTATAGATGACGAGCAACGGTCGAAACGTTCGGCGTCGTCGATCAATGTCCCCGGTCAGTACATCTAGGCGGTGCGCCTTCGCAGAGTTGGCGGCCGGCCGGTGGCGTTGGTGAGCATCCCGCGGACGGTCTCCGGGTGCCAGCCCTCCCCGCCGCTTTGGGCCGGATGCCCTCGTCGTCCAGCGCGGCGGCGATCTCGCGGTACGACAGCTCGTCCTTGTCGCGGAGTTGGCGGGCACGGGTCCGGTCGGCCGTCCTCCGGCGGGGCAAACTCAAGGTCGTAGCCGAGCGGGTCGTGATCGGCCCCCCGCACCGCTCACACGGCGCGACCTCGCGGGCCTGGCTCGGGATCCGGGTCAGGTGCCCGAGCCCAGTGTTCCCTCTCCGCCGCCCCCTCCTGGTGTTCCCTCTCCGCCGCCCCCTCCTGGTGTTGCCTCTCGCGCTCTTCGTCGCGTCGGCGGCGGCGTTGCTCGTCGTGGGCGTACCAGGCGTCATGGTCCGCGGGGTTGGCGAGAGCATCGGGGAGGGCTTCCCACTGACCGTGTCCGCACCGCCACCACACCGCATCGACTCCACCATCGTCCGCGCTCACCAGCACGCCACGGACAACGGCCGAAAAGAAGAGATGCACCGGCGGGACCCGCAGGCGTCGGTGGGCAAGCTGACGCAGCCGATGGACAACCCGGTCAACGTGGTTGGTGAGACCACGGTGCTGCGCCGACGTTGAGGCAGTACCCGCGCGAGCAGGCCAACGCCGGACCAATGTCACCCGTACGGCTTACACGCCCTCGCCTCGGGCGTGCGACCCTCACCCGTTCAGCC
>NZ_JBHVST010000222.1:0-5755 GCF_042885015.1 Streptomyces sp. NPDC058086
TGGTCCCCGTCCTACTTCGCGGGGTCCTGCGGCGGCGCACCGCTGAGCATCGTCAAGGACTACATCGACAACCAGACGCGGCCAGCCTGACCGTCGCCACAAAGGCGCAGAGAACTCCGGCGCTTCGCGCCTCCGGGCCGAGGATCGCATTCCCGCCCGGCCTGAAGACCGGGATTCCCTGCGAAGAACAAGGGATGGCATCCCGTAAATGCGTACGCTCCCAGGCCAGAAGGGATCGCTGGTCGCCTGCCGGGCTGGTCAGGGCGCCGGTGAGGTAGGTGACGGCGTCGTCCAGGTCCTCGCGGGCGTCCTGCAGGTAGCCGACGCCTGCGGCGCCCAGGACGTCACGGACACGTTCGACCAGGTCGATGAAGCCGGCCGGAGTGGCGTTCCGCGGCGCTCCCTCTCCAATGAGCGCGGCCAGGTCTGTGCCGAAGCAGTCGCTGAGCGCGGCGAAGGTGTCGGTGTGTTCCTGGGGCTGGGTCTGGGTGGCCATGGGCGGTGTCCTTGTTGTCGAGGTGGAGTGTGATGGGCTGCCGGGGACCCCCGACAGCTCCAGCCGGGTGCGGCTCACCGGCGGGGGCCGGGGTGGGTGGTGAGCCAGGTGGTGACGGCGGCCGCGCCGATGCCGATGGCGCGGTGCAGGGCCGGGTCAGTTGACTGCACTAACTCGTTGACCGGCTCGACACTGGGAGGGCTGATCACGAGCATTCGGGCATGTCGTTGTTGCATGAGGTCTCCGGGGTTCATCCCGATCTGAAGGACGGCCGCGTACGGCTGTCCCGGGCTGGGGCGGCAGTGGCGGGTACGTCGCCGTCGTTGCCGTGGGTCGTCGTGGATGCTGCGGAGGAGCCGGTGCGCCCGCGCGCGTTCGTGAACCATGGGGCCGGGTGCCGCGTCGTTCTGGTGCGGGGCCCGTGCTGGGTGGCGCTGTGGGAGGGAGAGCAGGGGACGGATGACGGGTGAAGTGATCGGTGTCGGGCTGTGCGTGTTGGCGGGCCTGCTGTGTGTGGGGGGTGGTGTGCGGGAGGTGCGGTTGCAAGCGCGGCTGCGTCGGTACGGCGTTCACGCCGAGGGGGTGGTGATGGACCAGGAGCAGGCGCCGTCGGACGACTTTTCGACGCCTGTGATCGAGTTCGCCGACCAGCAGGGCCGACCCGTCAGGTTCCGGCCTGCGGCGACGGGGACGGGGCTGGGGCTGGACCTGGGAGCCCATGTGCCGGTCGTCTATCTGCCCGAACAGCCGGAGAGTGCAAGGGTGTCGACCCGGAAGCACCGCCGATCCCGGGTCGTCGGCCTGTTTACCGGAGGCGTGCTCTTCCTCGGTGCCGCAGTGCTGGCCACACTCACCCGATGATCTTGTTCTTGTTCCTCGTTCATCACGCCAGGTGCCACGTCCGACGGGCGACTCCTGCCGGCCGATCGACCTCCCCGCTTGGCCGGACAGGACGCGCTCACTCGCCGGTCCCCGATCGGCTCCCAGACATCGGGCCTGACCGCCTCACGTCCTTTCGCGTCCACCGATTCGTTGAGCTGGCCTGACCTGGCGTTGGTGCAGAGAACGTCCAGCTCCATCCACGCGCTGCCCGGCCTGGTGAGCTCCGAGGTGGCCTTGCCGTCGTCGTCGACACGGGCGGCCTTGCAGTGCTCGATGTAGCTGGTCTTGCCGGTCTTCTTCGCCGGTGTCAGTAGGTTCGGATATTGGGTCGTGCGGACTAGGCCTGGGGGGCAGCCGGTTCGGCTCGACTGGACCGCGGGAGGCGCAGAGTGACCCAGCGCCCCGCGCGGGCCCCGCCGAATCCTGTAGCAACGCCCGCGTTCGCTCCCTACAGTCACCGCATGGCCACCGAGGACGCGCACCCAAGTCAGCCCGACATCGCCGCGATGCTCACCGACCAGACCCGCGCCTGCAAAGCAGCACGCGACGCCATCGCCGCTGGCGGCGAGGTAGTGGTCTGGGACAGAGAGGTGCCCCAGTGGATGGTCGCTGGCATCGCTGCGACGAGGCTGAGATGGTCGTTGAAAAAGAGCCTGAGGACCCTCGGCCTCGACGAGACCGTTGAGATCCTGGCCCAGCACCGCAACGAGCAGTTGCGCACCGGCATCATCGACGCAGCAGACCGGTCGTGGCTCTTCACGCTGTACTTCAACGCCGCCGGGACCGAGCTCTTGGCGTGCAGCGGCGTCAAACGCAAGCCACCTTCGCAGGAGGACGGTCAGAAGCTCCAGCTGTAGAGGCCACCACCCGTGTTCACCGCAGACGCTGCGAGCCGGGCAACTCCCTGCAGGACCGCCAGTAGATCATCGTCGGTCATGTCGTCCCCGTCCTCAGACCAGAGCCGCGTGGTCCAGCGACCTGCAAGCTCTTCGAGCTCGGCGGAGCTCGCCTTGGCCAGCGCCCGGGTCAACCGCTTCGGCAGAGCGAACACCTCAACGCCATCGTTCAAGGGGGCAGTGACCCACTCCGGCCACGCCCACCCAAGGAGCAGCTCAATCGGCGGGACCTCGGCCGAAGGCTCCTCGAAGTACATGTCCCACTCGGCGATAGCACTGTCCGGCTCAATGAAACGGCAGGTCACAGACTCAAAGGCCTCACCAGGTCCCCGCAGGCGCGCCGCAGCGGCGGTCTCGTCGTCGGGGGCGAGGAAGAACACTATGTCGCGGGCCATCTGAGCATGATGGCAGCCCGCCGAGCTGACGCTGGCGCGCCTTGTCGGCCCTGGCAGCCAGGACGATGAGGCCCAGCGGCTCCGCCGCGAGCTGAATACGTTCAGCCGTACTTCCCTGGCTCCTGTTCCAGAAGGCAGGGGGATGGCGCCTGTGACGCCGTCCCCCTGCCGCCGGGCCTCAGGCTCGCTGACGCAGTGCGCCGGGCTCAGTGCGACAGGTGAGTGCCACCACACTGGCGATCGCGCTGAACAGACCAGTGCATGCGGCGATCTGCACGGCGGGCAGGGCCTGGGACAGGCCTACGACCACGATGACGATCACCACGACGACGCCAACCTCCTTGGATCCCTTGCGCGCCCAGGGGCGCCATGGGAGACGATGCGAGAGCGACTGACCCATGCGGTCACGTCCGTTCTGCCGACAACGTCGGCTGGCTGGGTCGCCAGTCGTCCTCTTGAGCTTGGAGGCCGGGGACGCTGGCGGTTGGTCAACTGTTGCTTTTCCAGCATGTGTTGCCCCCTGACCCTGTTCAATTGGTCGAGACAATACGAGCACAATCTGCGCTCTATCCACGACAACAAACTGCAGATGGGGTGGTCATGCCCAGACGGCCCTCGCACCTGGCGCCATCAGACGGTCCCCTCGCGCGCTTTGCGCTCAAGCTCCGAGCGTTGCGTGACGCCGCCGGCTTCGAGGCCCCCAGCGTGGATCAGATCGCAGCACGGACTCATATCCCTCGCTCCACACTCTTCGCGGCGCTGCGGGGACGGCGCCTGCCTACCCGCTCCGTGTTGGGAGCATTGGTCACAGCTTGGGGCGGTGACGCAACCGAATGGCTCACCCGACGCACCGTCACAGAAGCCGAACTGGAAGAGCTACGTGCCGCTCGGCCCTCCAAAGGCCGCGTGACACCGACAGCAGAGCCGAAGGCCACACCAGCACCAGCCCTAGAACAAGCACCGAAGGCCACACCACCACCAATCCCAGAACAAGCAGGCGACGAGAGGCTCCGCTCGGCAGTGCAGGACATGGCCGAACAGCTCAGGAGGCTCCGCGTCGAAGCTGGTGCACCCACATTGCGCCAGCTCTCGAAGAAGATCGAGGAGAACCCCGAGTTTCCAGGAATTGCCAGTCCCTCGACGCTCTCCGACCTGTTCAGCGGGAAGCGACTGCCGAAATGGCCGGTCCTTGAGTCCGTCGTTCGCGCGCTGGACGGCGACGAGAGGCAGTGGCTGCTCACCTGGGAAAAGCTTGTGATGCTTCGGGAAGTCCAAGCGCTCACCACAGCGACGGACCCGACCCGCCCCTGGGCGCCTTACCCGGAAGAGTGACTTTCTGATGGTGTGGCCTTCGGTGATCTCGAAAGGTGAAGGAGGGGGTGGTTCTTTGCCGATGCGTGGCCACCAGCCCTGGCCTGTTAGAACGGAGGTTCGTCCGGCCAGAAATCAGCGAATTCGATGCCGGTCACGCCGCCAGGTCGTGGCGTGAGTCGTGCACGTAGCTGCTGGGATCAGCCGTGGTGCCGTCGTGGCACTCCAGGCAGCTGCCAAGAGTGCGCAGCGGTACTGGCGCAGAGCGCTTGTTCCGTGGCTGTCGTAATCCTGAGCAAGAAGGTCCGTCAGCCCCCGTACGTGGCCCTGGGCCGTGCGAATTCGCTGGTCGAGAGAGGGGCCCGTACGGGATGCTGCCCGCGTGATCGAGCGAGAAGCCGCCGTTCGGGCTGTCGAAGAACAGCTGGAGCGCGGCTATCAGCAGTGGCGGGCTTTGAGTGTGGATGCGATGCGGATGGCTGTGGTCCGTGTCGAGGAGCACGAGCTGGTGTGGATCGCCTGCTGGCAGTCCGAGGAGTTCGTACGCACTCGGAATTCCGAGTTCATGCTGGCCGGTAACGGGCCGTACCTGGTCGACCGCGTCGACGGGGGACTACACCAGATCGGCGTGGTCTCCGCGGTAACCGGTGAGTGGGAGGCCGACTATCGAGTCCGGATACGTGGGTTGCCGGTGCGCACCGCAGTAGACGATCTACACGATGCGCTACGCGGAGTCGCCGCTACGCGCGGACGCATGCACGCTGTGCGGACACTGCGCCAGAGGCTGCCCGTACTCTCGCCTGCGGAGGCCATCGCGTACGTGAGCGCCCTGCTGGACGGTGATGCGCCCGCGCGCCTCGTGGCCGTCGCCACCAAGGAACTCGTCGAGCCTCTCAACCCGGTACTTGCGGTGAAGACCATTCTGAGTGGAGCGGTGATCCGAACCGGTCAGAGACCCAACGGATGACGGGAAAGCCAGTCGGCATGCCGATCGCGCACCCGGTCCCGTTCCTCGGACGTGGCGAGGAAGACATCGGCGCCACCGTCGTAGGGGTGGTGGATGCGCTGCATCTGGGTGTCGGTGATGAGAACTCCCGCCACCTTGTCGTCGGCGATGTCTCGGAGCAACTCGTCGATGCAGCCACGCCGCCAGGGTCGGCGGGCAGCGAAGAGGTGGCAGTACGTGCGGAACTCAGGGTCAGGATCGTCCTCCACCAGCAGACTCCGCCAATACCCGGCGACGGGTTGGACTGACGGAACCTCGGCTTCGGTCGTCCAGAGCGGAGTGATCACATACACGTCCGCACCGGCGAACAACTCATCAAGGACGGTGTTGTAACGCTCCAGGACAACGGGGTACTCGCTCTCGTCCTCCGCGTACCGCTTCGACTCCGGCAGGCTGTGAAAACGTACCCAGACATCCCGATACGGGTCACGGAGCTTGTACCCAACCGGAGGGCAACTGGGCCAACGCTGCTGCCACAGCTCCGTCAAAGCCGTCTCTCCGCCTCCAGGCACCCGCCGCACTCGTCCTCTCGCGTATGAACCTACCGACGACCATGATGCCGGGGCTCACCCACGAGAGAAACCGACTTCTTAGAGGGCGTTTGATCTAGGTGGATTGCCCTTTATCTACTAGTAAGTTCCTCGCCAGGTGGGTGTCGTTTCGTCCGGTATGCGCTTGGTGAGGTTGTCGATCGAGGCGACGTGGATCATGGCCTCGGAGCTGGCGGGCAGGGTCTCGTAGTCTCGGGCGAGGCGCCGGTGCAGCATGA
>NZ_JBHVST010000223.1:0-5652 GCF_042885015.1 Streptomyces sp. NPDC058086
CTTCCGGCCCCACCGCCACCTGATGACAGCCTCCGACCACCGAGCCGAGATGACCCTCCGCTTCGCCATCTGGGACCAGATCACCCGCGCTGCCAGCCGGCCCACCACGGCCTGAACACAGACCCGGACCGCGGGCCCACCACGCCCCGACACGCCATCAGACACTCACGCACCCAACAACGTGACAACGCCGTTTCAGCTGTCGGGGTGGCGGGATTTGAACCCACGGCCTCTTCGTCCCGAAGCAACTTGCGTGGGCGCTCGACCTGGGGCTGTCCGAGGCCGTGACCTATAGGGCGAAGCCGGTCTCCCGGTCTGCGGCAGCGATCTGGTCGTGGAAGCGTTTGTGGACCCAATGACGCTCGCCGAGGAGGTTCACCTGCCCCCATCGGCCGGAGACCGGACCAAGTCGGGTATGGCGTGGCATCGTGCCTGCCAGACGCTGTGGACTGGCGCCGCCGGACAGCTTGCTGCTGTCCAATACGTAGATGGCGTCCTGGGTGACCGCGAAGCAACGGTACTTGTTCCAGAACATCGTCAGGCCGGTGAGATAAGTGATGACGAAGAACCAGAAGTTCGGCGCGCTCTGGCAGATGAACACCTGCCGGATCTCGCTGCCGGCGGGCAGGAACGGTGCCGAGCGCTGCACCAGGTCCTGCCGCGGCTCGGGGTCGCGCCGGCCGGTCTCGTCAGCGGTCATACCGTCCTGCCTTCCCTGTCGCGCGTATCCGCATTCACGAGGCTGTCACGTCGCCGGGGTGTGTCGATCGAGTCGGTCAACGAGACTTTCAAGGGCCAGCTCAACCTCGAACAACACCGAGGCTGCACGCCGGACGGCGTGCCCGTTGCCCCTTTGGCGCGTATCTCGGTCACACCCCGACAGTGTCGGCCGCCACCGCAGATCCTGTACAGGCCACGCTTGCGGCCGTGACCTCCCGCTGCGGCCTGCCACACGGCGATCCCGGCAGCCATACTGCCGCCGGGGCTGCGGCCGGAGTTCCAGCCCCGGGGACCGTCACAGAGCCCGTACGGGCCCGATACTGAGCATTCGGCACCTCTGGTCCCGACTATTCCGGCGGCGTTGGGGGATCGCCCTCCGCTGGCCACGTCGGCAAGGTGCCGCGGTGAGGTTCGAGGCGGTGGAGTTCCCGAATGCCTCGGATCCGGGCGGTTGCCTCGGTAAGGGCGTCCTCCGGCGGCCACATCCGGAAACCGTGGAAGCGTTCGGCGATCCGGTCCGCCTTGTTCAGGAGGCGCCTCTCGCGCGTGACGAACCCGAACCCTCCATACCGGATGGCTGTGGACACGTGCATGGCGTCACGGATGTGGTTGTCCCGAGCGGTCGCCCGGTCCACGTTCGGGAACAGGATGGCGAACACGTCGCGCAGGCGGGCGTGGTCCTCCTCAGTGCCCCAGACGGAGGAATCCCAGCGGGATTGGCCCCAGACCATTGGCCCGAGCGCCTCCGGGTAGCCGGCGCTGGCCTCGGTGAGCTGTGCCCACTTCTCAGCGGGCGCGTCGGCGAGTTCGACGGGTTGGCTGAGGCAGCGGTAGACGACGGAAGTCGCCTGGTCGAGATCTGGACGTACGTACACACAAACACGAGGGAACCTTCGCCGGATCGTGCGCCTCCTGGCGGGGTGAACGCGACTTCTCGTGTCTGGCGAAGGGATCCTCTCATGACCAACAGCGACCGCCCCATGCCACCGCTGGAAGGGGCCGAGCACCGGTGGGTGACGGTCCGTGGGGCCCAGCTGCACATCGCCGAGTCCGGCAGCGGCGAGCCCGTCGTGCTGCTGCACGGTTTCCCGCAGCACTGGTACGCGTGGCGCGCGCTCGTCCCGCTGCTCGCCGACGGCCACCGGCTGATCTGCGTCGATCTGCGCGGCTTCGGCTGGTCGGAGCAGACCGAGCGCGGTTACGACACGGACGGGCTCGGTGACGACATACTCGCTCTGCTGGACGCGCTCGGCCTCGACCGAGTGACCCTGGTCGGGCACAACTGGGGTGCCGGGGTGGGCTTCCGGCTTTGCCAGCGGGCCCCGGAGCGGTTCCGTGCCTTCCTCGCGCTGAACATGGCGCACCCGTGGACGCGCCACCGCAACGTCCTGCCGAATCTGTGGCGGATGTGGTTCACCGCCTTCATCGAGTACCCGGTGCTCGGACGGCTGGTCCTGCGGCACTGGCCGGCCTTCACCCGCTATCTGCTGCGACGCGCGGTCGCCGACCCGGCGGCGTGGCGGGACGCGGATCTCGTGGAGTTCACCGAGGCGGCACAGGGCTCGGCCCATGCCGGGCAGGCGATGTTCTGGCAGTACGTCGTGCGGGACATCCCGGCGGGCTTCCGGGGCACCCACCGCCGACGGCGGCTGGCCGTCCCGACGCTGGTCCTGGGCGGCGAGCACGACCCGGTGATCCCGCCTGCCCTGCTGCGCGGCGGCGATCCTAACGCGGACGATCTGACCGTACGGGTGGTGCCGGGCGCGGGGCACCATCTGCACGAGGAGCGGCCGGAGTTGGTGGCCGAGGCCCTGCGGAAACTCATCGCCGAGGCCAGCTGAGGGGTCAACGCAGGGCGGCGCGGCGCTCCACCTCGCGGAAGAAGGCATGAGTGCGGCGTTCCCCGAGCAGGCTGCGGTACACGCGCTGCACGGGGCCAAGGGCGGCGGGGCGCGCCGCGCCGCAGACGGCGAGCCGCGTCCCGGTGCCGTCCGGCGTGGCGGCCATTCCCATTGTCACCAGCCGGGATTGCATCAGGCACCACCCGGGGCTCAGCCGTACATCGAACGGCCCGCGCAGGCCAAGTACGTCAACGGCCTGCGCCGCTTTGCGCTCGCTGTCGCCGGGCGGGACTTTGAACTCCCGGACGAGAGGGATCAGATGGGGCAGCTCGCCCTCCAGGTCGGCGATGACAGCCCATACCTGGTCGAAGGGCAGAGCGATCCGTGCCTCGGCGTACAGGGGGGCGCGCAGTCCAGCGGCCAGTACGCGCAGCCGGGCGACCGTATCGGGTGCGTTCACCGTGTCCACGCCTTCCGGAAGGAGGAACGGGCCCTGTTCAGCCGTGACTTCACGGTGCCCTCGGGTACGCCGAGCAGCTCGGCCATCGTCCGCTCGTCCAGGCCTTCCAGTTCCCGCAGTACCAGTACGGTGCGGTGCTGGACGGGCAGTCGGGCAAGCAAGTCCCGAACTTCTGTGGTCAGTTCATTGCCGACGCCAGGCAGCAGTTCCCGCAGCCGGGCAATCTCCTCGGGGTCGGCGGGCATCTCGCCTGCGGTGCGTCGCGCCACCCGGACAGCCTCCCGCACGGTGACCGCGCGCACCCACCCATAGAACGCCTGCGGATCCCGCAGTCCGCGCAGCCCCCGGAACACCGCGAGAAGGGATTCCTGCACGGCGTCCGCGGTGTCGGCCGGGGCAATCGGGGTGCACAGCCGGGTGACGTACGGCGTCACCAGCTTCAGCAGGTCGTCCATGGCGAGGGCGTCGCCACACCGCGCGGCGCGTACGAGCGGCGTCGCCGCGTCCCAGGGCCGCACGTCGTCATCCATCGCCGCACACCGTATACGTAGCGCCTCGGATGGGGCGGCTCAGGGCGAGTCTCTCGCTCGTTTACTGCCTGCCGGCTACAGGACGAGGTACTCGCGGAGCTTGCCGCGGACGTGGGATCGCTTGTCGCCGTTGCGGAGGCCAGGGGTGGGGTGGGAAGTTGCTCGGCGATCTGGAGGTCGTCCAGGGGCTTGCGGCTGACGGGCACGTCGGCGTAGCCGCGGTCGTCCTCGCGCCACTTGGACAGGTCGGGATCGACGGACCGTACGCGGACGACGGTGCTGTCGGCGACGTAGATGATGGCCTTGACACGGGAACGGCGGGCCGGAGCGGCGTTGTCACGTTGTTGGGTGCGTGAGTGTCTGATGGCGCGTCGGGGCGTGGTGGGCCCGCGGTCCGGGTCTGTGTTCAGGCCGTGTTGGGCCGGCTGGCAGCGCCGGTGATCTGGTCCCAGATGGCGAAGCGGATGGTCATCTCGGCTCGGTGTCGGGATGCGGTCATCAGGTGGCGGTGGGGCCGGAAGTGGGGTGAGATGCCGCTGAACGCGGACAGGAACCGCTGGGCCGCGCCCGTGCTGCGGAAGCCCTTCATCGCGCGTTCACGCTGGCGCATGGGCTGGTGGCTGTTCTCCGCCCGGTTGTTCAGTCCCTTGTGGAGCGGTGCTCGACGGAGGGCATGACCTCACGGTGGGCCGCACCGTAGGAACGCAGCTTGTCCGTGACGACCACCCGCGGCACCGACCGGGTCTTCTTCATCAGCCTGTGGAAGCAGCGTCGGGCGGCGGTTTTGTCCCGCCGGATCTGGACGAGGATGTCGACCAGGACGTTGCCGTCCTGGCCGACGGCCCGCCACAGGTACTTCAGCTCCCCGTTGATCCTGACGAACACCTCGTCCAGGTGCCACTTGTCCCCGGGCCGGGGCCGGCGGCGGCGCAGTCCGTCCGCGTAGGCCTGGCCGAACTTGGCGCACCAGCGGCGCACTGTCTCGTAGGAGACGATGACGCCGCGCTGGAGCATCAGCTCCTCGACCTCGCGGAAGCTGAGCGGGAAGCGGAAGTACAGCCACACGCAGTGGGAGATCACCTGGACCGGGTACCGGTGCCCCCTGTACGACGGCGACGCGCTCCCCACGGACAATCCCCTCCCAGCATGACCAACCAGAAGATCATCCCACCCGGTCAGCCAACGTGACAGCGCCCGACGAGAACGCAATGCCGGCACGGGGCGCTGTGCCGTGCGCCGTCTACCGCAGTCGGGGTGCGCCGAGGTGAACGGTGTCGCAGAACACCGGGGTCACATTCCGGCCGTGTAGGTCGGTGATCTGCACGGTAGCGCCATAGTCGGTGGGCGCGGGGTGCGGCGGCAGCACCTCGATGCGTGGGTCGTCGTCGACCGGTATCGAGCAGGAACCGTTAGGGGCAGGGGACGCAGGGTAGAAGAGCGGGAAGTCGACCGAGTTGCCGGGGCCCAGCATCAGGCGGACCGGCGCCTTCGCTTTCGGCTCCGACCAGACGGCCGGCCCTTTGCCCGCGTAAGCGTGAAGCTCCGGATAGCCGTTGAAGGCGCAGGACGCGGTGCTGGTGTTGGTCGCGCTCAGCAGGGCCGTCGGCGCCTTGCTCGACTTGTCGGCGAGGCGCGTCAGTCTCCATCGCAGCTGCTTGGTGCCGCATGCGGCACCTGGTCGGACGCCTGCCGAGGCCGAGGGCGACACGGTGGTCTGTGACGGCTCGACGGTCGGCGCCGTTGTCCGTGACGGCCCGGTGGTCGGCTGCGCGGCAACACGGTGTTCTGGACCGCAGGCTGCAGCAGCCACAACCACCCCCAGGCTGATCGCGCAGACTGCCGCTGTTCGCCGTGCCATGAGTACATCCCCCTGGTGGAGCACCCCTGCAAAGGCCGTGTGCCCCCGCTTCTGACTCCCGGACAGGGAGATACACACGCCTCCCGGAAGGTTCCCAAGGCTGATTCCCCACGCCCATGCCTGAGCCATCTTCCGACCACCACGGCTCCCATCCCTTGTTCTTCGCAGGGAATCCCGGTCTTCAGGCCGGGCGGGAATGCGATCCTCGGCCCGGAGGCGCGAAGCGCCGGAGTTCTCTGCGCC
>NZ_JBHVST010000224.1:0-5471 GCF_042885015.1 Streptomyces sp. NPDC058086
GGCTCTCCGGAACCCCGCTCGGCGGCAGCTGGACCTCACGCCTCGACACCCTCCGCCTCTCACTCGCGTCACCGTGAAAAGACCAGCAGAGTCACTCCGGCGGACACCTCACGGGAAGTTGGCACGCTGGTCGGCCACGCAGGCACAGTTTCCGCGGTGATGACTGCGGTGATCGGTGGAGAACTCTGGGTCGTCACGGGTGGTTCCGACGGAACGGTGGGCCTGTGGGAGCCGGCGGCCAGGCGGCAGATCGGCCGGCAACTGGCTTTCCCGCGCCGGTCCACTCGCCGACCCTGACCCCGGAAGGCTCGCTCGTGGTGGGCTTCGGCGGCGACCTCGCGGCCCTGACCCTGCATGCCGACCCTGGCACCACGGGACGGTGAGCCGCTGGTGCTGTGACCGGAGTGGTTCGCCGGTTCCGTCCGACGATGAGGACAAGGCGCAACTGGCGGCTGCGCAACCCGGCGAACGTTCGCGGTCACCGCACAAGCTGCCGAGACCCCAGAAGGCCGCGGTGTAGTACGACGAACAGATACCGGTGAGGAAGTAGGCACCCGTGGCACCGCACTGGTCGGCTCCACTACCAGGGCTGACGGCCAGGACATGCCCCATGCCGGAGATCATGTACGTCTCCACGACCGGGTCCCCGTTCGCGTCGTCGTAGACGGCGCGGGTGGTCCCACCTGGCAGGCTCGTCGTGGCGGACGGTGTCTGGCCGATGCCCCACACATTGGTCCACTGGTCGCGCAGCTCGTTAGCGTTGGCAGGTACGACCGTCCAGTCACTTGTGCCCTGCCAGATCGCCACCCGAGGCCAAGGCCCGCTCCATCCTGGGTCGGAGTTGCGCACCAGGCCGCCCCACTGCTGCGGCGCCTTGTTGGAGGCCATGTACTGGCACTGGATGGCGCTGACTAGATCGGTGCCGCATTGCGCGGGCAGACCGGAGTCGATTGCCCCCCGCGAAGACGTCTGGGTAGTCGGCGAGCAGGTCTGCGGTCATCGCACCGCCCGCGGACAATCCGGTGACGTATATGCGGCTCGGGTCGGTTCCGAAGTGGGCTTTGGCGTAGTCGACCATCTGTTTGACGGACAGTGCCTCTCCCTGGCCTCTGCGGGAGTCTTCGGGCTGGAACCAGTTGAAGCAGGACATGGCGTTGTTGGAGCTGCTGGTCTGAGGGAAGACCAGTGCGAAGCCGTACCGGTCCGCGTACTTTGGCCACCCACAATGGCTGTAGTAGTCGGCTGCGTGCAGCCGTGCAGGGCGACCACCAGCGGTGCCTCTGGCGGAAGGGTGTCAGGTATGTAGCTGTACATCGCCAGATTGCCGGGGTTGGATCCGAAGCCGACGATCTGGTTCAGCGAGGCCGCCTCTGTGGGCTGGGCGGCAAACTGGCCGCCCAGCGCGAGTGCCACGGTTGTGATCAAAGCCGTGAGGCACCGCAGGAGATTCCTCGCGGGGCCGGATCGGTTGGTGGGGGGCATTGCGGCTCCAGACGTTGAAGACGTCGATATGGTGGTTGGTACCTCTTCCGTTGACAGGTGAGGTTGGCCTGGTCACCCTGGCGCGCTGCCACGCAATGCGGTCGTGTGTGTCGGGAGAGCAGAGGGCCTGTTCGTGAGCTCTACTCCGACTGCACCGACGACTGATGACGGCTGTCAGGGTTGGACTGCCTGCCTCACAAAATGGTGATTTCAGACACGGATTCACGCCATAGTTGGTGCCAATACCCCAGCGTTATGCCTTGTGTGGGGGCGCCTCATAGCGGTACGTCCCTACAGCATCGCGCGGTTGGCTGTCGTGGCTCGGGAGCGAGCAGCCTTCGGCGACGGTGGGGCGGGACGGGACTTCTATGTGCCGACGGGCACCCGCCTGATCCAGGGCCCCCAGGCCCCAGGATCGCGGATACGGGAGGTCACGATGATGTGGCTGTTGCGGCGCCGGGGCACGCCCCGGCGAAGAATCCCGGTTGCGGAGTGCGCCTGGGCGAGCATCGCAGGGTCATCCAGTCCGTCCAGGACGAGGAACCAGTTGTCCCACGTGTCCTCCCGTTTCCCTTCCAGGGCAGCGAGGGCCAGGTCCTCCAGCGGCTTCCTGCCGTCTCGGGCCGCCTGCAGTTGCCTCGGTGTGGCGCCCGCCTTGACTGCCAGGTCGGTGAGGCCGGCCTTCAGGGACTCCTTGTCGCGGGCGTTGATCCAGTAGACCTGGCCGCTGATGGCCGTCCTGCCCAGGTCGATCGGCCTCGACTCGTAGAGCGCCCGGATGGTCTTTCCTGTCCCGGCAGGTCCGACATATGCCGTGATCGGCGTGCGCCGGGCCGGAGACCGGCGCCAGCCCATGCGTGGCCTGTGCGGGTAGGTGCCATACGGGCCCGCGTCGGGATCAAGGCGGTACGGCGGCTGCAAGGACAGGGCGGAATCCCTGGCCGCAAGGTGGCCGTAGTCCGGCGGTCCGGGCACGGAGAAGCGGACCACTTGCGACACATGATCGGAGAGGCAGGCGGTACCCCCGGAAGGCAGCGCGACCGGCTCGGTGAACAGCAGATCGGTTTCCGTGACCGGGTGGCGATCGAGGTCACCGTCGACGAGCAGATAGTCGACCCGGTGGGCTCGCTCATGGGCGGGCAGCAAGTCGGCGTGGAAGGTCGGCACGTTCCCCGCGGCGAACGGATCCTGCCACACGCCGCCGTCCACCACGGCGTCATACAGACCGCAGTCGCTGGGGAGGTTGAAGTCACCACAGGCGATCACCAGGGCCGTCCATGGGCTGCGGGTCCGGTCCAAGACTTCGTGGACCCGCCTCACCTGCTCGGCCTGAAGGGCTTCGTAACGATTACCGGCCGACCACTCCCCGTCCCTGTTCGCGGTCAGATGCACGTTTCCCACCACTGTGCGCAGTGCCGGGACCCTGAAGACCAGCAAGCCTTGCAGACAGGCGCCCGCGGTCATGGCCGCGCGAAAGAACCGGCTTCCGCCCTGCGGACGCGTGCCACGGAACGACACGTACTCGGCTGACGCCAGCGGCAGCCGGGAGAACGAGACCAGGCCACCTGCTGGCTGACCGAGCACCCCGGTCTTGCGGGCAACGAAGCGGAACGACGGCAACCGGGTCCGCAGGAAGGCCAGCAGGCCGGGCGTCCAGACCTCCTGGAAGTTCACGATGTCCACGTCCGCCTCTTCAAGACGCCGGCAGAACTCCACCGCTCGCTCCCGCACCGGAGGCAGCGAGTTCGCCAGCCCGCAGCAGACATTCAGCGACGCCACCCCGAAGGTCGCCCCTCTGCCCGGCATCCGTTTTCCCCTTTCGCCCAGACCCGCACCCGGTATCGTCCAAGTTCCGGCCGGGAAGTCAGGCTGTCCCGACCCTGGCAGACACCCCGGTCGAAATGAATCAGGGAGTCTACGTACTGCACTACGCATTCCTCCATGCCCCGGTACTCAGAAGCCTCATGCGCTGGCGACGCTGGAAGCATCTCGTCCGCCTTGGCGGCGGACTTCGACATCGGCGCCGGGGAGTGCCAATGGCGGCCGATACCTTGCGTCAACCCACGCGCCACGTCATCAAGGAGCGCTCATCATGACGCCCGAGACGGACGAGTTCGAACCGCCTACAGATCGGATTAGGGGTGCTCTGCACCGGGCCGTCGCCCGTCGACCGCGGAAGCCCCGACAGCAGGCATCAAGTGATCGTCGACCAGCACGCCACATCTCTCGCAATGTCACTGACCGGCGAAGACGAGCAGAGGGATCACCCAGTTGATCCCCCTGCTCGACGCCATTCCTCGTATACGCGGCCTCCGCGTCCGTCCCGCCATCGTCTGCGGTATGTGTTCGCCGAATGCGGCAACGGCTTCGACAAGCACCGGCGGATTCTTCGCAGGCGGGCGATCACCTCTGAAATCGCCCGACGTTGTGGTGGCCGTGTCGGCGCCGTTGTTCCGGACGTGGTTGCGGCGGTCTTGCTGACAGGGGACGGGCCGGCCGCATGCTCAGCAGTCAGAACCGGCGATGACGAAGTAGCCCGGGGACGTCTCCTTCAGCGTGTGGATGACGGCGACGTTGTATAGACCCATGTTCTGATTGGAGCCGTTGGCGTAGGTGTAGCCGCCGCTCTGGCGGGCGCGGCCTGCCGCAACCTGGTTGTAGTTGTCGTCCACCGGAGCCGACCACGGCGGCCCTCCGCCTCGGTTGACGGGGTCCAGCGGCAGACCGTCAGGCTCCCCAGCAGACCGCATCACGGACACACCAGTCCCCCGTCAGGGGGCCCTGCCAATCTCGTTCACGTGAACGGCACGGAGCACCACCGGGGCCGTGAACGAGGAGAGGTGCCCGGAGTGGCTGATCGGGACCAGCGAGCACGCCTCACGGTCGGGCCCCCTCAGAGGCCCACGCAGGTTCGAATCCTGCCCTCTCCGCCACAAGGGACATCCCGGTTCTCGGACCCGAACTCCCGACTGCAACCCCCTGATCACGTACCAGTACGCCTGAGTGGACCTGCGATAACGGGCAGGCACGGGGCACAAGAATGAGATCGCGGGTCCGAGCCGGCGCCATCCGGCCATCCCACAGGCCCCGGTGATCCCAGGCATGCCCATGGATGGCTCGGGCGCAGCTCTCCGCCCAGTCGGTGAATGGCCAGGACGTCGCGGTCGTCGACAGTTTCTGCGATCTTGCCGAGCCAGTTCGTTGCCCAGTCGAGCCGGTGGATGCCTTGCAGCGTCCCGACGGCTACGGACGCTGCACCTCCCTCCTCCACAGCAATCGGGGAGCCGCTCCGCCTTTGGCGAGTTGGTCTCAAGTAGGTCGGCTGTCCCCTCCTGGCTGCTGCCGCCCGAAGACGTGCCCGTCGCGGGCGCCAGCTGTGCGCATGCGCGCTGTGTTTGCAAGGGCCGCCGGGCAGAGCACACTGTGCCCGAAGCGGGCCAGGGCGCGGTCGGCGACGGCTTCGATCTCGAGGGGCTTGTCGTCGGCGATGTCGAGGGTGAGCTGCCGGGTGGCTTTGCGGGCTGGAGAGCGTCGGCGCGCAGCGCGATGCTGCGGACCCGG
Organism: Streptomyces sp. NPDC058086; assembly: GCF_042885015.1. Lineage (NCBI taxonomy): Bacteria > Bacillati > Actinomycetota > Actinomycetes > Kitasatosporales > Streptomycetaceae > Streptomyces > Streptomyces sp. NPDC058086. The sequence continues at coordinate 5,044 of NZ_JBHVST010000224.1, forward strand.
GCGCGCTGGAGCCCGAGGATTCGTACAGGGCGTAGGCGGTGCGCGCCAGGAGCACGGTGTGGTGGGTGGCTTCGGGCAGGGTGCGGCTGCGGCGGGTGGCCGTCTGGTCGGCGTAATGGATGGTGCAGGTCAGGCCTTGGGCGATCTGGTTGCTGGTGCGCAGGCGGGTGCCGAGGTCGTCGGCCAGGGCGAGCAGAGCGCGCCGGTGCTGGCCGGGATCGAGTTCTTCGCGAGGGAATGCGTGTTCGGTGCGGATGCTCGCCGGCGCGGGGGTGGGGTCGACGACCGCCGTGTCGCGGGCGCGCTCGTGGAGGGTGCGGCCAAGGCGGGCTCCTAGGACGTGTTTGAGATGTGGTCACAGCGCCTGTCGTATGAGGGTGAGCTGGACGGTCGACTCGTAGCGGACGGCGAGCTTGTCGTACCTGGTC
>NZ_JBHVST010000225.1:1941-3631 GCF_042885015.1 Streptomyces sp. NPDC058086
GGGGTGCCGGGCACGCTGTTGGGTGTCTGAGGGTACGGCCGATTGTTGGCTGCCTTCAGTGCCGGCCCCAGTGAACTCCGGTGGTAACCGGGGGTGATGGGTGGTTGGTCGTTGTTTGAGAACTGCACAGTGGACGCGAGCATCTGTGGCCAAGTTTTTAAGGGCGCACGGTGGATGCCTTGGCACCAGGAACCGATGAAGGACGTGGGAGGCCACGATAGTCCCCGGGGAGTCGTCAACCAGGCTTTGATCCGGGGGTTTCCGAATGGGGAAACCCGGCAGTCGTCATGGGCTGTCACCCTTGCCTGAACACATAGGGCAAGTGGAGGGAACGCGGGGAAGTGAAACATCTCAGTACCCGCAGGAAGAGAAAACAACCGTGATTCCGGGAGTAGTGGCGAGCGAAACTGGATGAGGCCAAACCATATGCGTGTGAGACCCGGCAGGGGTTGCGTATGTGGGGTTGTGGGATTTCTCTTTCACGGTCTGCCGGCCGTGAGACGAGTCAGAAACCGTTGATGTAGGCGAAGGACATGCGAAAGGTCCGGCGTAGAGGGTAAGACCCCCGTAGTCGAAACGTCAACGGCTCGTTTGAGAAACACCCAAGTAGCACGGGGCCCGAGAAATCCCGTGTGAATCTGGCGGGACCACCCGCTAAGCCTAAATATTCCCTGGTGACCGATAGCGGATAGTACCGTGAGGGAATGGTGAAAAGTACCGCGGGAGCGGAGTGAAATAGTACCTGAAACCGTGTGCCTACAAGCCGTGGGAGCGTCGCGCATTGAGTTTACTCAGTGCGTCGTGACTGCGTGCCTTTTGAAGAATGAGCCTGCGAGTTTGCGGTGTGTTGCGAGGTTAACCCGTGTGGGGAAGCCGTAGCGAAAGCGAGTCCGAATAGGGCGATTTAGTAGCGCGCTCAAGACCCGAAGCGGAGTGATCTAGCCATGGGCAGGTTGAAGCGGCTGTAAGAGGTCGTGGAGGACCGAACCCACCAGGGTTGAAAACCTGGGGGATGACCTGTGGTTAGGGGTGAAAGGCCAATCAAACTCCGTGATAGCTGGTTCTCCCCGAAATGCATTTAGGTGCAGCGTCGTGTGTTTCTTGCCGGAGGTAGAGCACTGGATAGGCGATGGGCCCTACCGGGTTACTGACCTTAGCCAAACTCCGAATGCCGGTAAGTGAGAGCGCGGCAGTGAGACTGTGGGGGATAAGCTCCATGGTCGAGAGGGAAACAGCCCAGAGCATCGACTAAGGCCCCTAAGCGTACGCTAAGTGGGAAAGGATGTGGAGTCGCACAGACAACCAGGAGGTTGGCTTAGAAGCAGCCACCCTTGAAAGAGTGCGTAATAGCTCACTGGTCTAGTGATTCCGCGCCGACAATGTAGCGGGGCTCAAGCGTACCGCCGAAGTCGTGTCATTGCAGCATGAGGGCCAACGCCCGCTGTGATGGGTAGGGGAGCGTCGTGTGCCGGGTGAAGCCGCGCCGGAAGGCAGTGGTGGACGGTTCACGAGTGAGAATGCAGGCATGAGTAGCGATACACACGTGAGAAACGTGTGCGCCGATTGACTAAGGGTTCCTGGGTCAAGCTGATCTGCCCAGGGTAAGTCGGGACCTAAGGCGAGGCCGACAGGCGTAGTCGATGGATAACCGGTTGATATTCCGGTACCCGCTGTGAAGCGTCAAACATCG
>NZ_JBHVST010000225.1:3728-5249 GCF_042885015.1 Streptomyces sp. NPDC058086
CAGTAGGTGAGTGATGGGGTGACGCAGGAAGGTAGTCCATCCCGGGCGGTGGTTGTCCCGGGGTAAGGGTGTAGGACGTCAGGTAGGCAAATCCGCCTGACACATAGTCTGAGACCTGATGCCGAGCCGATTGTGGTGAAGTGGATGATCCTATGCTGTCGAGAAAAGCCTCTAGCGAGTTTCATGGCGGCCCGTACCCTAAACCGACTCAGGTGGTCAGGTAGAGAATACCGAGGCGTTCGGGTGAACTATGGTTAAGGAACTCGGCAAAATGCCCCCGTAACTTCGGGAGAAGGGGGGCCATCACCGGTGATCGGATTTACTCCGTGAGCTGGGGGTGGCCGCAGAGACCAGCGAGAAGCGACTGTTTACTAAAAACACAGGTCCGTGCGAAGCCGTAAGGCGATGTATACGGACTGACGCCTGCCCGGTGCTGGAACGTTAAGGGGACCGGTTAGTCACTCTTCGGGGTGGCGAAGCTGAGAACTTAAGCGCCAGTAAACGGCGGTGGTAACTATAACCATCCTAAGGTAGCGAAATTCCTTGTCGGGTAAGTTCCGACCTGCACGAATGGCGTAACGACTTCTCGACTGTCTCAACCATAGGCCCGGTGAAATTGCACTACGAGTAAAGATGCTCGTTTCGCGCAGCAGGACGGAAAGACCCCGGGACCTTTACTACAGTTTGATATTGGTGTTCGGTTCGGCTTGTGTAGGATAGGTGGGAGACTTTGAAGCGGCAGCGCCAGCTGTTGTGGAGTCGTCGTTGAAATACCACTCTGGTCGTGCTGGATGTCTAACCTGGGTCCGTGATCCGGATCAGGGACAGTGTCTGATGGGTAGTTTAACTGGGGCGGTTGCCTCCTAAAGAGTAACGGAGGCGCCCAAAGGTTCCCTCAGCCTGGTTGGTAATCAGGTGTTGAGTGTAAGTGCACAAGGGAGCTTGACTGTGAGACCGACGGGTCGAGCAGGGACGAAAGTCGGGACTAGTGATCCGGCGGTGGCTTGTGGAAGCGCCGTCGCTCAACGGATAAAAGGTACCCCGGGGATAACAGGCTGATCTTCCCCAAGAGTCCATATCGACGGGATGGTTTGGCACCTCGATGTCGGCTCGTCGCATCCTGGGGCTGGAGTCGGTCCCAAGGGTTGGGCTGTTCGCCCATTAAAGCGGTACGCGAGCTGGGTTTAGAACGTCGTGAGACAGTTCGGTCCCTATCCGCTGTGCGCGTAGGAATATTGAGAAGGGCTGTCCCTAGTACGAGAGGACCGGGACGGACGAACCTCTGGTGTGCCAGTTGTCCTGCCAAGGGCATGGCTGGTTGGCTACGTTCGGGAGGGATAACCGCTGAAAGCATCTAAGCGGGAAGCCTGCTTCGAGATGAGTATTCCCACCCCCTTGAGGGGTTAAGGCTCCCAGTAGACGACTGGGTTGATAGGCCGGATCTGGAAGGCGGGTAACCGCTGGAGGTGACCGGTACTAATAGGCCGAGGGCTTGTCCTCAGTTGCTCGCGTCCACTGTGT
>NZ_JBHVST010000226.1:0-5176 GCF_042885015.1 Streptomyces sp. NPDC058086
CAACCCGCAGGCCAGCTCACGAAGCCTAAGCCGGCGTGCAGCACTCTCCCTAATTGGTCTCTATTCTGCCCCGGCCTGAAGGCCGGGGCACTCTCGCAAGATCAGAGGTAGGCGCGTTTGGACACCTCGGTAGTAGAACAGGCGCAGGGCCTGGTGATCATGGAGCTGCGATGCTCTGTGATCACCGGGAGACCTGTGCCTGCCCTGCCCGCGGCCACATCCGGTCCACGCCTGGTTCACACGCGCTGATCCACAACGTGACAGGGCCGGATCAAGGTGAGACAGACCCGATGCAGAAGGGGCACCCCTCAGCGAGAGGCACCCCTTCTGACCAGCACGTCTATAACCTGCGGAGTCGGCGCGATCCGCACCCATGTTGACGCTTTCACGTCACACGTTTTTCAAGGCCGTGACCACCTTGCCGTCCTTGTCATGGGCGGGAGTGCCGTCATTCCCCGACCAGCGGCCCTCGTAGATCTTGCCGTTATGGTCGATGAGGAAGTGGTAGCCGATTGTCGCCCCAGTCGTTGCCGATCGCGTGGAGTTCATAAAAGGCGCGCACTGTCGCCGCGGGATTCGGATCGTCGTTCGCCGTGACGGTGTGGTGGACCGTGAGCGCCTGCAGGGGGGAGAAGCGGGTCGGAGAGAACTCCTTGCCGTTCGGCAAGAAGCGCCTGCTCTCGTCGGCTCCCCACCCCGCACGCGAGACGAAATTCCCAGTGGGAACGCCGGCGACGGCTTCGCTGTCGGCATTACGGAGACGTTCGTCGGGGATCCGCCGACGGGCGCGTCCAGTGGCGGAGCCAGTCCGGCCTCGACGGCGGTTGCGTTCAAGATGTCCACCTGCGACGGAGCGTCGATCTGATAGCCGAAGCTGCCGCGACCAGGCACCAATGCCCTGGACGGCGCGGGAAACTTCATCGAGCTGTCTTCGGGATCCTTTCCACAGGGGCAGCCCGCACTCACCGCCTGCCAGGCACCGGGTGCCCCCGCCTTGTCGAACAGACGGACCCTGATGCCTCGCTGCGGGCCCGTCCAGGTGATCCCGACCGCGGTGATAGGGAAGTCCGTCCGATGGACGTCTCTGCCCGGCCATGACGTCTCGAGGACGCGGGTCTTGAACCCCGGCGACCGTGAAGCCGCGCCGCCAGAGGGCGAGTCGGGCACATCGGCGAGTGGGTGATCACACGAGGAGAGGGCCGGAGCCACGGCCGCCGCTCCTATCCCGTACAGCAGCAGTCGACGCGACAGGGCGAAAACGCTGATGTGTGCACGGGGTTGATCGAGCGGTGCCTTCGACAAGATAACTCCTCAGTCACCGAGGCAGGGCTGGACGGGGAACACATACGGCTCCGAGGAGCCGTATGGTTCACACCCTCAGCACCACGCGTCCGCAGCCGTACACGCCTGCGTCGACGGCTGCGGCTACGACTGGTCCAGGAGGCGAAGACTGTCCCGGACCTTCCGGGCGTCCGGGTGGCCGAGCGTCTCCAGGATGGAGACGGCCGCCTGCCATGCGGCACGTGCCGCCTCGGTGTTCCCCAAGGCCCGCTGCGCCTCGCCCATGTGGCCCAGGGCTGAGGCCTCCAGGCACCGGTCGCCGATGCGACGGCCCGGCACCAGGGCACGCTGGTAGCAGTTGATGGCCGCGGCGTAGTCGCCGGCGCAGTGATGGGCATACCCGAGGCCGTCGTGCGCGGCGGCCTCGCCCATCAAGTCCCCGCTCTTCTGGTGCAGGGTGATGGCTCGGGCACAGTAGTCGACTGCCTGCTTGAACCAGCCGAGCATGATGTGAATCCAGCCGAGTTCGTTGAGCACGCTTGCCTGCCCGCTCAGGTGCCCGGCGCGCTCGTACAGCGCGTACGCCAGTTGGTAGCGACCGCATGCGGCCTCGTACCCGCCAGCGCGAAGGTCCTGGAGGGCCAGAATGCGGTGTGTCCGAGCCTGGCCGAGAGGGTCCCCAAGAAAGGTGAAGAGCTCGAGAGCACGCTCCAGGTGAGGGCGTGCTTCTTGTGTGCGTTGCAGCCGGACGAAAGTAAAACCCAGCATCTGGTGTGCGTGCGCCTGCCCTGTGCCGTCACTCACGCGCCGTGCAGCGGTGAGGGCAGCCTGCTGGGTCAGGAGCAAATCGTGCCAGTATCCCTGCCTGTCCAGGAAGGGAACCATCGCGGACGCCAACCGCCAGGCATGCCCGGCGAAGGCACCGGTGCTTGCCTGCACGACTGTTGTGCACAGCATCCGGCGCTCGGTTTGCAGCCAGCCCATGGCACCCTGAAGGTCGGTGATCTGCTCAGGGGTCGTGCCGTACAGCGGTTCTGGTGGTTCCACGGTCTCGCGGTACGGTGTGAGCAGCGTGGAGGCACCGAGCGCGGTGTGCAGGAAGTGATCGAGCAGGCGCTGCTCAGCCCGGTGCCGTTCCGCCTCGGTGTCGTGCTCACGGACGAGTTCGGCGGCGTAGCACCGCAGCAGGTCGTGGAAGTCGAAGCGACCGGGGGCAACCTCGGCGAGCAGGTGAACGCGGGCCAGATCGGCGAGAAACGCGCGTGCGTCGCGGGGTGGCACCGCGGCCAGACTGGCCGCGGTGGGTACGGAGATCTCCGGACCGAGATGGAGCGAGAGCAGCCGAAACAGCCGCGCCGCCCCAGGAGAAAGGGCGCGGTATGACCACGAGAACGCCGCTCGCGCGTCGGTGGCAGGATCGCCGTCGGCGAAGGCGTCCAAACTCCCCTGGCTCTCGGTGAGTTCCTCGGCGATGGCGGACAGCGGAAAACAGGGATGCATGGCGGCCCGCGCCGCCACGACGGCCAGGGCGAGGGGCAGTCGCCCGCAGAGTTCCACGATCGCGTCCAGAGCCTGAGGCTCGGCTGCCACGCGTGCGGCACCGATCCGGCGAGTCAGCATGTCCCTGGCCTCATCCGGAGACATCAGATCGAGCCACAGGGGGCGGGCACCGTTGCTCACCACCAGTCCCTGCAACCGGGTCCTGCTGGTGACGATGACGAAACACGACGACGTACCGGGAAGCAGGGGACGCACTTGTTCGGAGTTTTGCGCGTCGTCGAGCACGATCAGCATTCGGCGCTCCGCGAGCAGGCTGCGATAAAGGGCGGCCTGGGCCAGGGGATCCGCCGGTATCTCGTGCGACGACATGCCCAGCGCCTCGAGGAAGTGCCGAATCACCGCTTCTGGATCCGCCGTGCTGCCGGAATCGACACCGCGCAGACTGACGAACAGCTGGCCATCAGGGAAGCATGAGGCGATCCGGTGCGCCCAGTGGACGGCGAAGGCGGTCTTGCCGGTGCCTGCCATGCCGCTGATGGCCACCACGGCGGGTCGTCTCTTGTCCGACAGGAGCGCCTCACCATGGGCGAGTTCGGCCATACGCCCGGTGAAGACGTTCAAAACCGCAGGGAGCTGGGAAGGCTGCACGGTGATCGCGTCTTCGCCTGTTCCCTCTCGGTGCCTTGCAACCTCGTCAAACGAGGGCACGTCCGAGTCGACACCGGTTTCCCGATCCGGCACCCAGCCAAAGCATGCGGCGTCGCGGTCAACTGCATCGACGCCGTCCCCACCACCACCTGCCACCACCACTCCCGGCAGGGACAGTGACGGATCCGCGGTCAGTACACGGCTGTGCAGCTCACGCAGTGCGGGGCCCGGATCGACACCCAGCTCTTCCACCAGCATCCGGCGCGTCAAGCGGTACATCTCCAGTGCCTCCGCCTGACGGCCGCACCGGTACAACGCCAGCAGGAGCAGTTCGCTGAGCCGTTCCCGCAGCGGGTGGCGCGCCCGCAGCGATGTCAACTCGCCAACCAGATCCTCGTGGCGGCCCAGCACGAGGTCGACGGACAACCGGACCTCGATCGCCCCCAGCCGGAGTTCCACCAGCCGGGACCGTTCGGTTTCGGCGAGCGGGCCGGGCACTCCGGACAGTGGAGTGCCGCCCCACTCGACAAGTGCGGAACGCAGCAACTCACTGGCACGCGCCGGGTCTCCCTCTCTTAGTAGTCCTCGGGCTTCCGCCAGCCGCGCCTCGAACACGGCCAGGTCAAGGGAAGAGTCATCGATGCACAGCGCGTATCCGTCGGCTATGGACACCACCAGCTGCGGGGGTGAGCCGGGCACTCGGTCCGGTTCCAGCACCCTGCGCAACCGCGACACGTACGTACGCACAATCGCGACCGGATCCGAGGGCTGTTCCTCGCCCCACAGCGCGTCGACCAGCTCAGCGACGCCAACGGGCCGGCCGCGCTGCAGTAGAAGGGCCGTGAGCACTGCACGTTGCTGAGGCGGTCCCAGGGGCGCTTCCCTGCCGTTGACCCATGCCCGCACCGGCCCCAGTACGGTGAATCGCACAGCGATCGATCCCTTCCAAGCGGCACTGTCGAGTACGAGCAGGCCGCCCACGACACGGCGAGCGGCCTGCGTCCTTCGTAGCGTTGTGCTGCCTGCCGTCAGCTCTGGCAGGCCGTGCGGCGCCTGCGCGCGATGAGCACTGCGCCAGTGCCGACCAACCACGACCGCGAGACCGACGCCCGCGACGACGGGAGTGCTGCCCGACGCGCCGGTCCTGATCGCGTGGCGACATACGCACTGCCCAGCGGGGTCCAAGCGGGGTCCCAGCGGGGCGATCGCGTTCTCACGCACCGGCACCTTGCGCGCCGGGGCGCTGCTTCTGGGCGTCGACGACGGCCCGCTCCAGCACGGCGGTGTATTCGAGGACCGTGCCAGGCTTGACGTCGTCGGCCTGCTCGACCTGGACACCGCGGCTGCCGAGATAGGAGTACGTCTTGCGGTCGAAGATCCACTCGGTGCGATCGCCGCTCTGCTGGTCGACATGGGCCAGGGCGATGCCCTCGCGTCCCGCGGCGTCCTGGGCATGGTCCACCACCACAACCCCGGGGATCTTGGCCGCGGCCCGGTACAGCGCTGCGTTCAGCTTCGCCGGTGCGAGCTGCTCCCCGAGCAGGTCGCCGACCGTGGTGAATGCCTCCTGGTCGGGGGAGTTCCCCTGGCCCTTGGTCTCCTTGTAGATCTTCTTCAGCAGGGCGTCCGGGTCGGTGGGCAGCGTCTTGAGGTAGTCGTAGGAGGGGGCGTTCAAGCTGCTCTCGACGTCGCTGTTGAGGGTGACACCGCCCTTGGGCTGGTAGCCGGGCTCGTCCAGCCAGCCCTG
>NZ_JBHVST010000227.1:0-5147 GCF_042885015.1 Streptomyces sp. NPDC058086
CCTTCGGCTACCTCACCCCAGCCGAGACCAGGCAGCGGCATCAACACACCCTCGCGGCATAACCAACGAGTGTCCAAGATCACGGGGAAACTTCACCCGCCAGTTTGACGCCCGCGCCGCTGCCTGCATCAGGCCCGCTGCCGGTCAGCAGCGCGGCCATCACCTCGGCACGAATGTCGCGGGTGCGCGGCCAGGACGTCGCCCTATCGGGGCCGTCGTCGGGTCCAGAGCGCAGGTCGACCAGGGCACCGGTGGGGAAAGCGTGCCAGAGCCGCTCCTCGGTGGTCGTCAGCGTGCTGATCTCCAGGCTACTCACGGCACTTGAGCATTGCCGCGCTTGGTCGGTGGCGCAAGGGGATTGCCCGCTGTGGCCGGACGGTCCCGGCGGGCAAGTCTCCGACGACGGCGTCTCCCGAGGTCATGGCGATGGCGGGTTGAAGGTCAGGCCGGTCTCCGCGACGAAGCCGTCGAGGACGGCGGGCCGGTACTGAAGGCGCTTGAGTCGGTTGCGGATCAGCGTCTCCAGCGCATCGACGGTGAGCGCGGCCAGGTTGGCCAGGCTGCGTTTGACGTGGGACCACACGCCCTCGACCGGGTTCAGGTCCGGGGCGTAGGCGGGGAGGAGCACGACGGTCAGCCAGACCCGTGCGGCGATCATCTGTTTCATGGTTGCCGAGACGTGGGTGTTCAGCCGGTCCCAGACCAGGATGATCGGGGCTCTCAGCTGCTGGTGGGCGGCGTCGATCAGCCCGATGTAGTCGAAGGACGGCCCATGGCAACCAACTCAGGAGGAGCGGGTCCCGCGCGGCCACGAGACCGGCTGTCCCGTGAACAGGAGGCGAAGCTGAGCGAGGTCCTGAAGGAGGTCCATCCGCGGCTTCTGACGGTGGTGATGCGGATGACGCGTGACTACCACCTGGCCCACGACGTCACCCAGGAAGCCTGTCTCGCGGTGATCCAGGAATTCCGCAGGGGCACCGTGTTCAGGAAACCGGTCATCGTGTTCGCGACGGTCGTGGCCCGCAACAAGTTCCTCTCGGAACTGGGACGGATGCGGGCACAGCTGGAACGGCCCTCGGACGAGCTCCCGGAGGGCGGCAGGCCGTGGCCGGACACCACGGCTCCCTACGACATCACCGCGGGCTTGGAATACCTCGAGCTGCTGGCTGCGGTGAAGGCCGCGATCCGTGACGAGCGGCAGGCGACGGTCTGGGAACTGACCCACGTCTGGGGCCTGAAAGGCATCGAGATCGCAGCGTTGCTGAAGGTCTCATCCGCGACCGTCTCCAGGGATTTGGAGAAGGCAGAGACCAAGGCCAAGCGCATATCCGAACCGCACGCAGAGCAGTAGCTCGCCTCTCGGGACCACGGTGGTCGCGAGAGGCGAAACCCGTGGTCCCGACTCGGGACCTACCGCTCCCCACAGGAAGGGAGCGAGCTGCTTCCCACAGACGAAGAAACGGGACACGGAAAAGGGGATGCAAATGGAGCACGAGAAGCGCTCCTCTCCTCACGAGAGGATGCTGGCCTACTTGCGGGAGGGAGAGCGGCTCGTCGGGGACGCTCCACACGGTGCACCCGGCTGGGACGTGGTGTATCGCGCGCTGTCGGACGCCGCAGACCAGGCCGAAGCAGGCGTCAGCGGGGACGAATCGGCGACACAGAACGAGACCGGACTGCACACCGGCTCGATCGTCTGGTGACGGGCCGCCGATGAAGCCTCCCTGCACACGCGTCAGCCCACAGCCGAGCCGAACAGCCAGCACCTCGGTCACGGTGCTGTTCACCTCCGCCCGCCTGTCGGGCACGTTCAGCAACACCGCATGCAGCTGTACGGACGGCACGGGGGCCCGCCCGTAGAACTGGATCTGCACCGCCTCGGGGGCTGGCAGGTCATTCACCATCGCTGTGCCCTCCCGCCAAGCATGCCTGCCTGGCGGGAGGGCACACCGCATCATCCGGGCCCATGGACGAAGCCGTCAGCCGGGAACATGCCGTGGACGTCGACATCTGGCCCGGCTGTCACTCGTGAGCGGCGTTGGGCCTACGGACAGTCAGACGGCCTTGCCCTGCGACCGGAGACAGTCGACTGGCCTGGCGCGCGGACCTCGATGGCCCCAGAAAACAACCTGAGGGCTTCCCGCATCACAGGCGCGAGACCCAAAGAGTGGAGCAGGACAAGCTACGTGCTCTGCCGCCAGTACCTCTCTACCTCTCTGCCGTTTTAGCTCGTGCCTGGAGTACCACGATGGAGCTGCCGACGCCGTCAGTCGCTCCGCCTTCAGGACGGAGGCGTCCTAGGGCCTGTCTTCAAATTCCTGTCTGCCCCGCGAGTCCGGCCGGAGCCCCGGCGCCCCGCAGCAGCGTGTCCACGACGCGGGTGGCGAGCGCATCCGTGTCGCCGCCTCCCGCGCCCTCCTTGGCTGCCTCGTGGATGAGGGCGTAGTAGACGCGCCGGGTCCAGTCGAGGTCGATGTCGGGGCGGAGCACGTCCGCCTCTTGGGCGCGGCGGAAGAGCCGGACGCAGGTGGCCCGGACCTCGGCGTGGATGCGGGCCGCCTCGGGGTGGGCGTCGTCGGCCGCGCGGTTCATGGCGAACGACCAGTCGGTCTTCACACGGAGGACGTTGGCAGTGACCTGGTAGAGGGCGACGAGTGGCGGGGCGGTGTCCGGGCGGGCGGTGTCGACGGCGTCCGCGAACTGGCGGGCGGCCCAGTCGGTTAGCTCGTCCAGGAGCGCCTCACGGGTGGCGAACCGGCGGTGGACCGTGGTTCGGGCGACGCCGGCGGCCCGGGCGATTTGCTCCATGGTCGCCGCCGGGTTGGTGGCCAGGACGCGCTCGGCCGCTTCCAGGATCGTCTGCACGGTCCGTTCGGTGTCGGCCCGGAGGGGCCGTTTCGCCTGCTGTTCCGTCTGTTGCTTGTGCGCCGTCACACCGACATGCTACATCCGCACTCCCTCAGAGCTTCTACTTGCAACATCTCTGTTGCATGTCTTAGGTTCGTGGCGTCGGAGAGGTAGCAACTCCGCGCCCCGTCCGCGGGGAGAGGCGACATCAAGGAGCAGTGAGTGATGCAGCAGAGGAAGCTGGGCCGCACCGGCATATCGGTCAGCAAGTTCGCGCTGGGCACCCTGCGCCTGGGCGCGTGGGGGAACACGGATCACGACGATGCGGCCCGGCTGATCCACACGGCCCTGGACGCCGGGATCAACCTCATCGACACCGCCGACCAGTACTCGGGCGGCGAGGCCGAGGAGATCGTGGGCAAGGCAATCCGAGACCGTCGCGACGAGGTCGTGCTCGCGACGAAGGGTCACTTCCCAGTCCGCTTCAAGGACGAGGACCCCAACCGGCAGGGAAACTCCCGCCGTTGGCTCACCAAGGCCGTCGACGACAGCCTGCGCCGCCTGGGAACCGACCGCATCGACCTCTATCAGGTGCACCGCCCGGACCCGAGCACGGACATCGATGAGACGCTCTCGGTCCTGTCCGACCTGGTGCGCGCGGGCAAGATCATGGCCATCGGGACCTCGGACTTCCCCGCCGAACAGCTCGTCGAGGCCCAGTGGACCGCCGACCGCCGGGGCCACATCCCCTTCCGCACCGAGCAGCCCCCGTACTCCGTCTTCGTGCGCGGGATCGAGGCGGACGTGCTGCCCACCGCGCAGAAGTACGGGCTCGGCGTGCTGACCTGGAGTCCGCTCAACAGCGGCTGGCTGACCGGGCGGTTCCGCCGCGGCGAGCCGATCGAGATGAACTGGTTCCGGCAGGCGGTCGCCCACAAGTTCAACCTCGACCTGCCGGGCAACCAGCGCAAACTCGACGCCGTCGAGCGCCTGTCAGCCTTGGCGGACGAGGCGGGAATCTCCCTGACGCACCTGGCGCTCGCCTTCGCGTCGACCCACCCGGGCGTCACCTCGGTGATCCTCGGCGCCCGCACGGTCGAGCAACTCACCGACCAGCTCGCCGCTGCCGAGGTCCGGCTCGACGACGAGATCCTCGACCGCATCGACGAGATCGTCGCCCCCGGCGTCACGCTCAACCCCGCGGACATCGACTACAGGCGACCGGCGCTGACCGACTCCGAGCAGCGCCGCAGGCCCGCCCGCCACCGCTGACGGCAGTCCGTCTGCGACGAGTTCCTGCGGCACACACCGGAGCAGGGCCCGTCAAATGATCTTGGTTGTTGGACCATGGCCGGGTGATACGTCGCCATGAACTGTCTGATGAGGAATGGGAGTTCGTCCGTCCGCTGCTGCCTGAGTCCTTGCGGGGGCGGAAGCGGTTGGACGACCGAACCGTGCTCAACGGGATCGTGTGGAAGTTCCGGACGGGCACGGCCTGGCGGGATGTGCCCGAGCGGTATGGCCCATGGACCACGCTGCACACACAGTTTCGCCGGTGGGCTCTGGACGGCACCTTCGAGCGGATGCTCGAGGCCGCCCAGGCCCGGGCGGATGCGGCTGGGGAGATCGACTGGCTGGTGTCGGTCGACTCCACCGTCGTACGGGCCCACCAGCATGCCGCCGGAGCCCGAAAAAGGGGGGTCCGCAGCCCCGACCTCGGACGTTCCCGGGGCGGCCTGACCGGCAAGATCCACCTGGCCTGCGACGCCTTCGGTCGCCCACTCGCCTTCGTGGTCACGGGCGGGAACACCAACGACTGCACCCAGTTCACTACCTTGATGGAGGCGATCCGGGTGCCTCGCCTCGGCCTGGGCCGGCCCCGGGTGCGGCCCGCCCACGTGCTGGGCGACAAGGGCTACAGCTCCCGGGCGATACGGACCTGGCTGCGGCGGCGGGGTATCAGCCACACCATCCCCGAGCGTGCCGACCAGGTCCGCAACCGGCTCCGGCGCGGCCGCCGATGCGGGCGCCCCCCGGCCTTCGACAAGCAGCTCTACAAGCGGCGCAACGTCGTGGAACGGTGCTTCAACCGCCTCAAGCAGTGGCGTGGCATCGCGACCCGCTATGACAAGACCGCCGAGTCCTACAAGGCAGCCGTCAACCTCGCCTCGCTCCTGATGTGGGCGTGACATTTGAAGACAACTCCTAGTCTTCCGAGTCGGGAATTCTGTTCATATGTATAGGCTTGCTGTATGGCACGGATGGGGCGGCCGAAGGCCGAGTTGACGCTGTCGGACGAG
>NZ_JBHVST010000228.1:0-5143 GCF_042885015.1 Streptomyces sp. NPDC058086
TAATTTTTTTAAATTTTACTGTTGTCGCTTTTCCTTGGGGGCCTTGGTGCAATACGCCACCAAGGCCCCTCCACGCGTTCCGCAGAGAGGTGAAATGACAGCAGACGACTCGTTCGGCCGGCTCGATGACGACGATTACCCCGCCTACACCATGGGCCGGGCCGCCGAGATGCTCGGCACCACCCAGGGCTTCCTGCGCGCCATCGGCGAAGCCCGCCTCATCACCCCGCTCCGCTCCGAGGGCGGACACCGCCGCTACTCCCGCTACCAGCTGCGCATCGCCGCCCGCGCGCGCGAGCTCGTCGATCACGGGACCCCCATCGAGGCCGCCTGCCGCATCGTGATCCTCGAAGACCAGCTCGAAGAAGCCCAGCGCATCAACGCCGAATACCGCCGCGCCGCCGAATCGGCGAACCCAACGGCCGTGACCTGAGACGGCGAACCTGCAACTCCCCCAGAAACGTTGCGGCTGCCGCCCACGCAGGCTGGTCGGGACACAGAGAGGGCGCGGCTGGTGCCGGCGATCGATGGGGTGGACCGGCTGCTCGGACTGGTGGCTTCAGGAGGTGCGCCCTCAGTTCGGCCACGACATGGCGGGCGGGCGCGGTCACGCTGTGCCAGGGCCTGGCCGTGCGGTCGCCAGGCGGCTGCCGGGGTGGGCGGGCCAGCAGCGTCACCACGTCACATCCTCACTGTCAGTCGAGGATGCGGAGCTGGGTGTCGGGTTTGCAGTGCGTGCAGGCGCGCACGCCCGAGGTGAGGAGCCGGCGTGCTTCGTCGCGTGGGACGGGGCGTCGTCGTGTGCCTGCGGCGTAGCAGTCGCCGACGTGTATTTCGATGGGTGGGCGTCCGTTGCCGATGTCGAGTTCGACGATCCAGTCCGGCTCCTGTGGCCGGTTCTTCTGGCCCTGTTCCTGTTCGGCTTCCCGCTTCTGGAGGGCGGCGATCTTGGTGTCGATGCGCTGCAGCCACATGGCGTGCCACACCCGCATTCTGTGGAATCAGGGTCTGTCAAGCAGCTCGGCATGCACTGCGGGGCCGTCCTAGGTCGGAAGCTGGTCTGTGTGGGCAGTGCCGACGGGATGGCGGACTGTGCGCTGCAGGCAGCTCAGAGCCCGAGTCGCCGATCACGTGGGCTGCCACCACCCTGATGACCAGACACATCACCCGCTGGACCTCCCGTCGCACTGGCCAGCAGCCCTCCCGGGAGTAGGAACGGGACAGACCTCGTGGCCCTGCCGACGAGCAGGGCCGCATCTCCCCGGCCGCGACGCCCACGCCGTTACCCGGCCGACGGAGGGCTGCCGCGTCGTTCGGTCACGAGGTGGTCTTTGTTCCGATGCCGTGGGCGAGGAGGCTCTCGGCGGTGTCCTCGATGGTGTCCTCGATGGGGCGCGCTCGCCATCCGAGGAGCTTCTCGGCTTTGGTGCTTGTGGCGTCGAGGTCCCGGCCGAGCTGGTGTTTGAGCAAGCGCAGTTCCGGGTTCACGAGGCCCAGTGTGCGGGCGACCCAGACGGGCAGTTCACGGGTGGGGGCTTTCGCAGCGCGCTCACCGAGGCGGTCGTGCAGGATGCGTGCGATGTTGATGACGCGCAGGCTGTGCCCGGCGATGGCCAGGAAGCGTTCGCCGGCGGCTGCCGGATCGGTCATCGCGCGCAGGTGCAGATCCGCGACGTCGCGTACGTCGACGAAGCCCATCCCGAAGGGAGGGCACGCGGGGACCTGTCCTTCGAGCATTCTGCGGACCAGGCGCAGGGATAGCGGGTCGTCCAGGCCGAGCAGGGGTCCAAGGACTCCCACGGGGTGAACTGCTGTCAGTTCCAGACCGCCGCCTTCGTCCTGGATGAACTGCCAGGCGGCGCGTTCGGCGAGTGTCTTGGAGCGCTGGTAGGGCGGGATGTCGCCGTCGACGTTGGTCCAGTCCTGTTCGGTGAACGGGGTGGAGCGCGGGGGGTGTCCGATCCCGATGGCGCCGAAGGCGCTGGTCAGGACGACCCGGCGCACACCGGCGTCGCGGGCTGCGCGCAGCACCCGCAGGACGCCCTCGCGTGCCGGGACCACCAACTCGTCGTCGCTGGCCGGCGTAAGACGCAGCGTCGGCGAGGCGACGTGCAGGACGAACTCGCAGCCGGCGACGGCAGCATCCCAGCCCTCGGGCTGTTCGAGGTCGGCGCGCACGACGGTGAGACGGTCGTCGTCGAACGGTGTGGCCGCGTGCAGCCAGGAGCGCAGTGCCGGTTCGCGTTGCAGGTCGCGGACCGTGGTGCGGACGGTGTGCCCGGCCTCCAGCAGGGCTTGGATGCACCAGCTTCCGATGAAGCCGGTTCCTCCGGTGACCAGTACCTGTGTCATCTGTCTCTCCTTCAGCTGTTGGCTCGTGCGGTAAGGGGTGCCAGCGGGTGCGTGGCACGGTGGCGCTGGGTGGCGGCCACGCTGCTTCCCAGGAGGGCGTGGCCGATCATGATCGGGTAGATGACGGCGCGTTCGAACAGGCCGATGTTCCACATCCAGCCGGTGAACACGTCGGTCATGAAGAGGGGGAACGCGATCAGTCCGGCGGTGCCGACGTGGTGCTCGCGATCGACCGGCCCCGGGTGAGGCCGATGCGGGTTCCGCCGGTTCCGACGGCGATGGCCATGAGGTTGCCGGCGAGCATGACACCTTGCGCGCCGAAGGTGTGGAAGGCGATCAGGCCGTTGTCGACGTTGGCGTTGGAGCCCTGGAAGATGCCGACGAGTGAGACTCCGACGCCGGCGAGGACGGCGAGGATCATGATGATGATCGGGCGGGCGCCCTTGCGCGGGTCGAACACGAGGAACGTGCCGATGATCAGGAGGGTGGCCGTAGATCACCCAGCCGGTGTCCATGACGGCGCCGAGGGGGGAGTTGGCGACCTGCCCGAACGCGGTCTGCGGCGGGCCGGTCAGGCCGCGGTGGCTGACCCAGTTGTACAGGGGCGAGTACGGCGGGTCCTGCCATGCGGCGGCGGTGATGAACTCGGCGACCCAGGACACGAGCGGCCCGACAAGGATGAGGAGGGCCCCGGCGCGGGCAGCAGGACCGGAGCGGACGATGGGGTTCATGCGAGAGCCATTCCGGGCACGCGCTGGCGGATGGCCTCCATCTCGGCTTCGTCCGAGACGCCCTGCCAGTCGTAGCGGGGGGTGTAGGGGGCCTCCAGGGCGCGCACCTCGTCGTCGGTGAGCTCGATGTCGAGGGAGGCGACGGCTTCGTCGATCTGCCGGGTCGAGCCGGCGCCGACCAGCGGCGCGGTGACGACCGGCTGGCGTCGCAGCCAGGCGAGCGCGACCTGTGCGCGGCTGACGCCGTGGGTGTCCGCGACCTGCCCGACGGCGTCGATGATCGCGTGGTTGGATGCTTCCTCGGCCGGCGAGTAGAGCAGGTCCGCGTAGGCGCCGTCCGTCTCGGAGCGCACTGTGGAGCGGGCGTCGTCCCAGGCGCGGGTGAGGCAGCCGCGGGCCAGCGGCGACCAGATGATGGTGCCCACGCCCTCGTCCAGGCACAGCGGGATCATCTCGCGCTCCTCCTCACGGGCGAGGAGGTTGTAGTGGTCCTGCATGGACACGAACCGTGCCCAGCCGTTCTCTTTCTGCAGGCGCAGCGCCTTGGCGAACTCCCACGCGTGCATGGACGAGGCGCCCAGGTAGCGGACCTTGCCGGCCTTGACGAGGTCGCTGAGTGCTTCGAGGGTCTCCTCCTCGCCGGGGTCTTCGGCCTGGCCGAGAAGACCGCGATCCGCCCGCCGTCCTCTTGGCTAGCTAGCCAGGATCAGCGCGGCCAGGTCCGGCACGTAGGCCGGCGGGACCAGCAGGAGTCCCTCCAGCAGCGCCATGGGCACCATGACCCGGGTGCTGCCGTAGCGGTCGGCCAGCCGGCCGAGCGCCGTCATTCCTGCGATCGCACCCAGGGCGAAGGCCAGCAGGGCGAGGCTCAGCAGACCGTCGCTCAGGTCCAGATGGCTCTTCACGCTGGGGATACGGCTGGTCCAGGCACCCAGGGCGGTACCGAACAGGAGGAAGAGGAGGCAGGTGGCGCTGCGTGCCCGTAACGTCGTCCCGGCGCTGAGGCCCTGACGGGCGAACCAGACCACCGCAAGATCGACAACCTCGCGGACCTCCTCGTCACCGAGGAAGGCCCGGGCATCCTCACCTGGCTCCTTGACGGCGCCCGCCGCTACCTGGCCGGCGACCGCGATCTGACCGGCCCCGAACGCGTCCGGATCGCCACCAGCGCCTACGCGGAGACTGAGGACCACACCGGCCGCTTCTACGACGAGTGCTGCCGCCTCGACACCGAACTGCGCGCGGAACAGACGGCGCTCTACGCCGTCTACCGGGCCTGGTGCCAGAATGAAGGGGCACCGGCCATGTCCTCGCGTGCGTTCGCTGCCCGTACCCGGGAACTCGTGGGCCTGGCCTCGCCCAAGGAGATGATCCTGTCCAACCAGCGCAAGCACTACCCCGGCATCGGACTGCTCACCGACGAGGAGAGGGACCGCGCATGAGCTCCCTGATTACCGAGGACGAGGTCAGCCACGAAGCCGACATCGTGTGGCTGGAGGACATCGACCACCTCGACTACGTCCGCCAGAGCCTGGACCGGCTCCCCACCCGCAAGGGAAAGCCGGCCTACCACCGCGACGGCCGCATGGTCGGCTACGCCCTCCTGGGCCCCACCGCCAAACCCTCCCGCGCCTCCGGCACGTTCCGCCGCCGCGTGTTCTGGCTCCTGCCCCACGACCGCGACAGCCAACCCGTGGGCCTGTACGCCAAAAGCGCGCCCGCTGAGGCGGTGGACCCGCGCACCCTCGAACCGAGGGTGAAGGGCTACAAAACCGAACGCTCCGAAGGTGGACCGCCTTCCACGGCGATGCAGGAACTCGGCATAACGCTCCCTCTGTGACTACGGCCCTTCACTGATCGATAAGCCCAACCCGCACCGCGGGACGCGTTGTACAAGCCCAGTCTTCGTTGGCAGACGTTGTCAGCGCTGGTCAGAGTGACGTTCCCGGCCATGGACCCGCTGTACGCGTGCCGGTAAGAACCGTGTCACCGATCCTGCCGGCTTATTCCGAGCCCGGCGGGGCTGGCGGCTCGTTGGTCGGGACAGCAGTGGCCGTCTT
>NZ_JBHVST010000229.1:0-5127 GCF_042885015.1 Streptomyces sp. NPDC058086
GGCCCCGCGGCCCGCCCCCCCCCCCCCCCCCCGGCGGGTCCGCGGGGCGCGATCGAGCGGCCCGGCCCCCCGGGGGGGGGGGGGCGCCCTGCCCCCCCCCCCCCCGCCGGTCCGTCAAGCGAGGACGACGCCGCAGGCGCTCATCAGCGCAGCTGAACGGGGGGCGCCCAAGCGGGGTCGCGGCCGGTGAAAGCGACCAGCCGGTCCAGAGGCGGTGCGCTTGCGTCGATGGCGATTTCGGGGCCGAAGGGCATGCCGGGGCCACGGTATTCCGGCTGGATCACGCCTTCGAGCACGGTGAGGGCATGCTGGCAGGTTTGCGGGTCCGGGTTCCATTCCTGGCCGGTCGCGCGGGCCAGGTCCCAGCCGTGGCCGAGCGTTTCGATCAACAGCAGGTCGATGACTACGGAGCCCGGATAGGCGCCGCCCAGCAGCGGAACGTTCACGGTAGCTGTCGCGAGGCCGCCGGCCAGGGCCGATCGGATCGTGGTGGTGAGGTGCGCGATCACGGCACTCGGGTGGTCGGGGCCGGTGAACGCGGACGGGTCGGGCCGGTCGCTGCCGGACGGGTCAGTGAAGGCAGCGTCGAAGTAGGTGAGCCAGCCCAGCAGGTGGCGGCGCAACGTGCTCACGTCGAAGTCGTCGCACGGTGTGGGGAGCTTGTCCTGCTCAGGAGTGATGCCGGGGAACTGGTGAGCCAGGTCCTCGAGTACCGGAAAGATCATGGAACTACCTTCTCTGATAGGTGACTATATCGAGTATAGGCTACTGTCAACGATCAACGATCGGGCAGGGTCTACAGTCATAGGCGTGGTGACACAAGAGGCCGGACGGCGGGCCGAGTACGCAGCTGCAACCCGTCAAGCGATCCTGCTGGCAGCGCGGGCACTGTTCGTCGAACGGGGCTATTTCGACACCCGAGTGCAGGACATCGCCCGCGCAGCGCGGGTAGCAGCGCCCACCGTCTACGCGGCGGTCGGAGGCAAGAGCGGTGTGCTACGCACACTCATCGAGGACGGGGTGCGCGCCGCTGAGGCCGGCGGCATCTACGAGCGGATCGCTGCGCAAACCGACCCCGGCGCGCTGCTTCGCATGCTCGTGGACGGCACGCGAAGCGAGTTCGAGCTCTGGTCGCCGATCATGCGTCAGGCGATCGCCGCCGCACCCCAGGACGCCGGGATCCGGGAGACCGTCGGCGCGGCGCACGACAGCCTGCGCCGCGGATTGCGGGCCACTGCGGCCCGGCTCGCAGAACTCGGCGCACTGCGTGCCGAAGTCACCGTCGACGAGGCTGCGGATGTGCTCTGGTACTTCCTCGGCAACGCCTCCTACTTCACACTGACCGACGACTGCCACTGGCCGCTCGACCGCTCCGCCGACTGGCTGCACCGATCCCTGACCGCCGCGCTGCTCGGCACGTAAGGAAGTAGCCGGCCAGAACCGCACGCCGTAGTGGGCGCGGCGGCCGCGCGACGGGCAGCCGCCGAAAACGGCCGGCGCCTCGGCCGTAGACCTCCTTCGGGCGTTGACACGTTGTTGGGTGCGTGACTGTCTGAGGGTGCGTCGGGGCGTGGTGGGCCCGCGGTCCGGGCCTGTGTTCAGGCCGTGTTGGACTGACTGGCAGCGCCGGTGATCTGGTCCCGGATGGCGAGGCGGAGGGTCATTTCGGCTCGGTGTTGGGATGCGGTCATCAGGTGGCGGTGGGGTCGGAAGTGGGGTGAGATGCCGCTGAATGTGGACAGGAACCGCTGGGCCGCGCCGACGGTGCGGAAGCCCTTCATCGCGCGTTCGCGTTGCCTCGTCGGCTGGTGGGAATTCTCGGCCCGGTTGTTCAGTCCCTTGTGGGAGCGGTGTTCCACCGAGCGCATGACTTCGCGGTGGGCCGCGCCGTAGGAGCGGAGCTTGTCGGTGACGATCACCCTCGGCACCGACCGGGTCTTCTTCATCAGCCTGCGGAAGAAGCGTCGGGCGGCGGCCTTGTCCCGCCGGTTCTGGACGAGGATGTCGAGCACGTTGCCGTCCTGGTCGACGGCCCGCCACAGGTACTTCTGCACCCCGTTGACTTTGATGAATACCTCGTCCAGGTGCCACTTGTCGCCGGGCCGGGGCCGGCGGCGGCGCAGTCCGTTCGCGTAGGCCTGGCCGAACTTGGCGCACCAGCGGCGGATCGTTTCGTAGGAGACGATCACGCCGCGCTGGAGCATCAGCTCCTCGACCTCGCGGTAGGACAGAGGGAAGCGGAAGTACAGCCACACGCAGTGGGAGATCACCTCGACCGGGTACCGGTGACCCCTGTACGACGGCGGTACAGACGACACCAGCGATTCCCTCCCAGCATGATCAACACAAAGATCATCCCACCCGGTCAGCCAACGTGACAGTGCCCGATTCCGTGTTCCGGTGGTCTGAGTCTCACCGGCAGGTGTAGCGTCGTGATCAGCAGTCGTGGTTCCGAAGTCCCGTTCGCCCGTGATCGCATTCACGGGCGTTTTTGCTGTTCAACGCCTCTCCGGACCAGGGCGATCACCTCCGGATCCCGCACGGTGCGGGGCCCGATACGAGTCCCCTCGAAGGAGACAGGCACATGGCTACAGGCACTGTGAAGTGGTTCAACGCGGAAAAGGGCTTCGGCTTCATCGAGCAGGACGGCGGCGGCCCCGACGTCTTCGCCCACTACTCGAACATCGCCAGCTCCGGCTTCCGTGAGCTGCAGGAAGGCCAGAAGGTGAAGTTCGACATCACGCAGGGCCAGAAGGGCCCGCAGGCGGAGAACATCACCCCCGCGTAACGACGCACGAAGAAGACCCGGTCAATACATCCACCGGCCGGGTATGCGTCGGCCGACGCCCCGCCTCCAGACCTGTACGGTCCGGACGGCGGGGCGTCGTGCATTGTCGAGCCTGCGGTAGTCACCGAGGTGTCGAACCCGTCGTCACGTTCCGGCAACAACTACGCGCGCTCCGTGATCGGCTGCCACAGTGGCCGCACACGTTCACTGCACTGCCTTGGGGGACCTCGTGCGTCGCTTCATCCTGCCCATCGCCGCCATCCTGCTGACCGCCGCATGTACCAGCAGCAAGCCCGCGCCTCCCGTCGATGGGAACGTCCCGATCGGGAAGCCGGCTGCGGCCAAGATGGACGCCGCGGGCGTCTTTAAGGCGCTCGCCGGCGCAGTGCGCACAGCGAAGCTGACGTGGACGGCGACCGCGACGAACGACCCGAACCATCTGCTCGGGCGGCCGAATCAGTACACGTCGAAGGTCGCGTTCGCGGATTCGCAGATCCCGAAGAGCGACACCGAGCTCGGCGGCACCTCGATGTACAAGACGGGTGACGTCGAACTCGGCGGGAGCGTCGAGGTCTTCCCCGACCCGGCCGACGCCGCAGCGCGCGCCAAGTACGTCGAAGCGGTCACCAAGAGCGTGCAGGCGTTCGCCGAGTACGACTACAGCCACGGCAGCATCGTCCTGCGGCTGTCCCGCTTTCTGACCCCGGACCAGGCCGCCGTGTACAAGAAGGCTCTCGACAAGCTCAGCTGAGAGGACTGTGGGCGGGCCGGTTACGTTGGTGCTGTCCCGCCGTCAGGGTGCTCGGGACTTGCCGGGGCCTCCGATAGGCCCCGCACCGCCGTGACCGGGCCTTGACCTCAGCTACGCGAAGCCGAGACGACGCGGTCACGGGTGCTACATGCGCCGGGCTGCCCAGGGCAGCAGGAACCACAGGCCAGCGAAGATCGCTGTGGTCACAGCCGTGATGACGATGGCTTCCACACGGCCGAGAACGACGTCCATCAGCAGGAAGACGGCGCAGTTCAGCGACAGCATCAGCAGGACCAGGCCGATTTGCGCGAACCGGGCAGACATGGCAACGATGCGCGGCTTCAGGCCGCGATGGAAAAGGCCGCGGTGCAGGGCGACAGGGGTAGCGAGAACCGCAGCGGTGACAACGGTCAGCAGCAGCGTGACGACGTAGGTATCGCTCTGGAAAGCGTCGAGCTGCGGGAAGCGGCTGGTGAACGCCAGCCCCAGGAGGAAGGCAAAGAGGATCTGCACACCGGTCTGGACGACGCGCAGCTCTTGAAGGAGCTCGGCAAGGTTACGGTCGGCTCGCGTCTCCGGCGTTTCCTCACGATGCGCCCGCGGCTGCTGTCCTGGCTCATTCGACACGATCGTCACTGTCCTCTCGGCTTCAGGCGAATGCCACCAGCGGCGGGGCACGTGTCGCCCTGCGAATGACGACGAGCTGACCGACCGTGCGTCCGCCGACCCCAACCGTGCTCATATCGACGCGGTTGCCAGGGTCACGGCGACCCCCCCATAAACGACAGACGATCACCTGGGTTTGTGACGGACAGTCCGTCCTCCGCAAGCGACAGGGGTTCCGACGAGACGTCTGTGGGGGACAGCCTGTCCCTCTCGAGCGAGGGGTGTAACCGCATAGGGGATGCGGTGTCAGGGCCGCCAGAGATAGGCCCCAAGATGAGCTCTGCCCTGCTGATTGCGGGGCGGAGGGGCCGGGACAGTCCCGGTACCACAGTGTTTGAGGGGAAGCCCGTGGGGGTTCAGCTACCGCAAATTGTTCAAGGCAGGCCCGGTCCGCGTGACCGCTTCGAAGTCCGGCATCAGTTACAGCGCGGGCGTGAAGGGAGCACGCGTCACCAAACGGGCCGACGGTCGCGTCCAGACGACCCTTTCGGCCCTGGGCACAGGCATGCGCCACACCGCGTCGAACAGCCGCCCCAGCGCCCGCCAGGCGGCCAGCCTGCCGTCGTCCGGCAGGCACCCCCGAACGGCGGCCCGTACACCGTCCTCAGCGAGCACTACGCGTGGGCTGGTGAGCCCGCCAGATTCAAGGGCTTCGCGTTCCGCCGAGTCACGCTCTACCCGGACCGTGTGGAGATCAGACGCATGATCAGACGGATCGTCATACCTGCCCATGACATCGTCGAGGTGCGGGCCGGGAGACCGTCGTTGTTGACGCATGGCTACCTGTGGTTCGTCGGGCCGGGCGAGGAACGTGACTCCTCCCTCTCGTAAACGAGGGGGCTTCTCGCTATGCCGGGTTGGCGTCGCGATGGACCAGCCCGGCCCGTAGAACGTTTTGGGCGCCCACCGTGTCCGCGTGCGC
>NZ_JBHVST010000230.1:0-5061 GCF_042885015.1 Streptomyces sp. NPDC058086
ATCAATGTGCGGGACCGCGGACGTAAGACTGTTGTGGCGGGCATGATGGCTCCTGTTCTCGCCCCTCGGGGCGGGCATGAGAGAGGCGCACCCCGAGCTGTCCAGGCCGTGGGGGTGCGCCTCTTGCTTTGATCATTCGATTCCGCCCTGACCAGGCGGCCGGGCATGCTGGATGGTGCTTCCATCTCGTGACGGGGAACGGGAGCGCTCGGGGCGGTCGACGCGCCTTCGCCGATGCTGCGGCCGTCCCGGGGCCCGCTACCGCCAGGCACCCATCCGCGAAGCCGGCCAGCCACCGGGGCCGGTGAAGACGTGTGTGACCTTCACCTGGCGAGTGAGCGCTTGAGCTGGCGAGGCTGAGCATGTGAGTTGGCGGGGGATGCCGTCTTGATGTCCGGGCTCGCAGCCACCCCCGAGGGGGTGCAGGGTGGAGCCATGGCAGCCCAGCAGCGCTTTGCCGGTCTGCGGCAGCCATGGCAGTCCAGCCATGCGCTGCTGGCGATCCCCGTTGTGCTCATCCTGGTGATCACTATGGTGGACATCCACTCTCCCCCAGACGTCCATCTGGGACCGGCGCTGGTCATCGCGCCCGCGATCACTGCCTCGTTCGCCGGTCCCCGGCTGACCGGCTTCATCGGAGTTCTGACCTTGGCGGCCCAAGCGATCATTGGCGTGTTTCACGGCGGCCTGGCCACAACGAACCACATAGTGCAGTTGATCACCCTCACGGTGCTCTCGGTCTTGGTCGTGTTCATGAGTGCGGTGCGCGAACGGCGCAGTCGGCAATTGGCCCAGGTGCGATCGGTTGCCGAGGCCGCGCAGCATGTCCTGCTGTGGCCACTGCCGGACCGGATCGGGCCGCTACAGGTCGCCTGCCTGTACCTGGCGGCCGAAGACGAGGCCCAGATCGGCGGCGATCTGTACGCGGCCACCCGCACCGAGCACGGGACCCGCGTGATGATCGGTGACGTGCGGGGCAAGGGCCTCCCCGCCATCGGCGAGGCCGCCCTGCTGCTCGGCGCCTTCCGCGAGGCCGCCCACCAGCACACCACGCTGCCGACGCTGGCCGCCGGGCTGGAACAGAGCGTCGCCCGCTACCTGACCGACTTCGAACCAGAGGACGAGGCCGGGGAACGCTTCGCCACCACCTTGCTGCTGGAGATCCCCGACGAGGACCCCATCACCCGGCTGACCAGCTGCGGCCACCCTCCGCCACTGCTGCTCAGGCCGGGCGAAGCGGTCACCGTTCTCGTGCACCCCGCGCCCCCGCTGGGGGTCAGCCGCACTGGACCGGAGGACTACACCCTCGATGTGTTCTCCTTCGAGCCCGGGGACACCCTCCTGCTGTATACCGACGGCATCATCGAAGCCCGCGACCCTGCTGGCGGGTTCTACCCGTTCACTGAACGGGCAGCCCAGTGGACCGACGCCAGCCCCGAGACGCTCCTGCATCACATGCGGCGCGATCTTCTCGCCCACGTCGGCGGACGCCTCGACGACGACGCCGCCCTGATCGCGATCCGCCGCACGACCGCTCCGCATCCGAGCCGTCGCCACGGGAGGATCATCCGTGGCGGCGGGTCCCGCCACAGCTCCACAACAAGCCAATGAGCAGGCGCGCCAACTGAAATGCTCAGCTGGCCGGTGGTGCTCCCTATGGGGACGTCAAGCTCGTCGTAGGGCAGAGCCATGACGTCCAACTCCTCTCGCTGCTCACGGTTGAGAGGCCACTGCGACCGCCCCGGCCCGGGCGGGTCCGGGGCGGCACAGAGTGCGCTCAACGCACGGCTGTTTCGATGGCATCCCGTAAATGCGTACGCGCCCAGGCCAGAAGGGATCGCTGGTCGCCTGCGGGGCTGGTCAGGGCGTCGGTGAGGTAGGTGACGGCGTCGTCCAGGTCCTCGTGGGCGTCCTGCAGGTAGCCGACGCTGGCGGCGCCCAGGACATCGCGGACGCGTTCGACCAGGTCGATGAAGCCGGCCGGAGTGGCGTTCCGCGGCGCTTCCTCTCCGATGAGTGCGGCCAGATCCGCGCTGAAGCAGTCGCTGAGCGCGGCGAAGGTGTCGGTGTGTTCCTGGGGCTGGGGCTGGGTCTGGGTGGCCATGGGCGGCTTCCTTGTCCGTAGTAGAGGTGGATCGTGATGGGCCGCCGGGCAGGCGGCTGTGGGGCGGGCGGTGGCGGGCCGGGCTGGCCGGTCCTCTGCCCGGCCCCGCCCGCGCCTGGTGGCGCCGCGGTGCGGGGCAGGACGGGGGACCGTCAGACCAGGGCGCCAAGGGCGGCCAGGAGGAGCAGGACCAGGGCGGCCAGGCTCAGGTCGACCGCGCGCCGCAGCTGGCGGAACTTGCTGACAGCGATCCGGGACAGCACGCGGATGCGAGCAGCGCGGGTGTCGCCCTGCATGCAGGCGCGGATCGCGGTGTCGTCCAGGCGTGCCCAGTACGGGAACGACGCGCGGTCGTCACCGCGCAGGCGAGGACGGACGACCAGGAGCAGCAGCACGGCGGCCGCGGCCAGGGCGAGGACGGCGGCCGCGCCGCAGGCCTGCGTGACGATCGGCAGCCGGCGGTCGACGACAGAGGTGAGTCCGGCGAGGGCGGCGCCGTTGAAGGCCAGCAGTAAGGACGCTTTGCCGTCGGTGCGGGCGGAAACGCGCGGGTTCGCGGATTCCGGGACTGGTGTGACGACGAACCCTGCCGCCTGCCCACGGTTGGAGGCGGCTCGGGGAGCGGGTTCCACTGGCCATTAAGCACTGGGCCGGCCAGATGAAGATCCGTATCTTGGCCACATGGTGGATGAGGGAGAACCGAGGCTCTTTGTGAACCGTTGGGGCGACACGTCGGACCCGGCATCTGTAGGACGCGCTTCCTATCGGGATGAGTGCGCGTGCTTCGACCAGGCCAAGCCGCATCCGCGAGCCCGTGTCGGTTTCCACGCCGAACATCAGGACACCTCGGCCGCCGGGTGGCAACATCTGCTGGAGTTGATCGACGAGGCCGCGGAGGACGGGAGGGAGGAGTTCCGACCTCTGGTCGACCTCAGTGCCGAGGAGCGCCGGCAGGTCATCACCCTGCCGCCGAGCATCGCCAAACTGACGGCGGTCAAGCACTTCGTGCTCTACGGCAGCAACCTGGTCCGAATACCGCCCGAGATCGGTGCAATGACCAGCCTGGAGGAACTCACCCCCTACACCTCGTACCGGCTGCACTGGTTCCCCTACGAGATCACCAGATGCTCAAAGCTGGTCCGGAGCACGGTGAGCACCCGCGCCCTGTTCGGCAACTACAAGCTCCGTCCTCCTTTCCCTCGACTACAGCCACCGCGAGTTTCCGTCACTGATCTTGACCTGACAGCGCTTGATGCCCGGCGCTGGGGTACCACGGCCATCCGTGGATGCAGTGTCTGCGATCGGCCGATCGAACAGGGTGGGCTCCACCAAGTGTGGATCTCCCTTCGGGTGGCCACCGACGTCCTGCCTCTCCTGGTCAATGCCTGCTCGGCAGCTTGCGTTTCCGCCCTGCCCTCCGGTCCCGAGGGCTACGTGCAGTTGCCGCATACAGGCGGCAGGGTCGAGCAGCCGCCGTCCGACTGGGACTGATCGGACTGTCAGCGGGGCAGCCGGGCTGTCCGCTCTGGATACGCTGCAGCGACGTAGCGCATGGCGGTCTGTTCGGTGATGCCGAAAAGCCTCATGAGCTTGAGCGGGTCGCCGGTGGTGAACGCTTCGTCGAGGATCCGGTCCTGGCGCAGCCTGTCGAGGGTCTGTCCCTTGGGCAGAACCTTCTGCATGGTGATCCGGTGCACGGCCGGGCAGTCCGGGTCGGGAGCGGTCTTCTGGGTGACCAGCAGGTGGGGGTTGGCGCTGGTGGGCCAGCGTCGGTGACGGTAGGTGAGCCAGTCGGCGGCCACGGAGTGGGTGAGTTCCTCCAGATAGAGGGTGTGCCTACGCAGGCCTCGGCGCAGTTCGAGGGTTCCACGGGCGAGGTTCAGGTAATCTCTCCCGCGACCGTCGCCAAGGAGGCGTCCAGGGTCTTGTCCAGGTTCTTGTCCGTGTCGGTGACCGGGGCAGAGGTGGCAGTGGTCATGGTTGCGGTGCTCACCACGGTTGCTCAGGTGGTGGTGGGTGCTGGTCAGGCCGCCAGGCCATGCCCGGGGGCCGGGGCGATGTAAGTGGCGGGGTCCGCGGGGGTGCCGTCGTGGCACTCCAGGCAGGTGCCGAGAGTGCGCAGTGGCAGGCAGTGGTGGTACCGGCGCCGGCACTTGGGGCAGCGGGTGCGTGCCTCCATCGCCCGGTCCAGCGCCCGCTCCTGAGCGAGAGTCATCGGCCGGACGGGCTTGGCGCGGTCGATTCGGTACAGGTAGGTGGGCCTCGTGCAGACGCGGCCCGGCCAGTACCCGCACGGCCGGCACCTCAGGATGATCGGCTCCTGCCCTGCGGGACGCAGGCCGAGAGCGCGTAACTGGCGGCGCGTGGCGAGCCCTTCGGGCGCGGTGCCCCAGTCGTACGCCGAAACCAGCGGGTTCGAGGAATCTGAAGGGTGCTCTCGCCGGAACCCGCTGGAGGGGGGAGGGTTCTGGTCGGGGGTATCACGCGGGTTCGGCGTCAGCGCGTGCGACAAGATGGGGCCTCCGATCGGTGGAGGGGGCGTTGGGATGGGTTATGAACTGCAGGCAGTCATCGCCAAAGACGAGGTGCTCCGTGGCGCCTCACGGGACTTGCCTGCCGCTCAGGTGGCCTCTATCGGCCAGGGCCTGTCGCTGATACCGATGACGGACCAGCTCTTCGACGCTGCAACGGACGGCACCGAGGGCCCTCCGGGGTTCTGGCGGCTTCCGGGAGGGTTCGACAAACGGCTTGCGGACTGGTCGGTCGCCGGAGCGGTGGCCTACGTGGAAGCCGAGTACTTCGGCGGTGTCGGCGAGCAACACGCTGCCGTCTGGGCTGATGGAGCCGTCGTACTGGGACCACTCCATCCCTGATCTTGCGTGGGTATCCCCGGCTTCAGCCGGGGAGGGAAACGCATCCTCGGCCCGGAGGCGCGAAGCGCCGGAGTTCACTGCGTT
>NZ_JBHVST010000231.1:0-5041 GCF_042885015.1 Streptomyces sp. NPDC058086
CCCGCGGGGGCTCCGGGGGCTTTGCCCCCGGCGGGGTCGAAGGGGCGGAGCCCCTGGGGATGGGTCGGGCAGGGGCGGCGGGGGCGAGGGAACGCTAGCGCGGCTCCGGGGGGCGCTGGCGGGGCATGTTCGGGCGGGTGCCCGGCGGCAACGGCAGCCGCCCAGGCGACGCACCCTCCCCCCGAGGAACCCCGGCCAGGGACGACTGGATGCCCAGCGGCGCGGGCCCGGTCCGGAACTCCACCATCCAGTCCGCCGTCTCCACCCGCACCAACTCCGTCACATCCTCCGAAAACCTCCGCAGCACCCCCAGGCACCGATCCGCCGCCTCACTGGCGGTCCCCTCCGTCGGCCCCAAAACCTCCCGCACACTCTCCGACGCCCAGTCGAACTGCAACACCTGCAACCGCCGCTGCACGGCCTGCGCGGTCGCCACGTCCCTTATCCACCCGGAGGTCACCCCGAAGAACCGGTCCCCGGCCATGCACGCGACCCCGAGCAGCAGCGCGAGATACCCCCAGGGGGCGACCCCGCCGACCACTCCCGTGAGGTCCAGCAGGGGAAGCGCGGCCCCGGCCACCGCCCCCGCCGCCGCCCCGCCCCGCAGCACCCGCGCCCCCCGCCGCTTCCACACCCGGTCCGCGAGATACCAGGACGCCGTGTCGAGTGCCCCCCGCTCCACCCACCGGTACAGCTCATGGAGCCGCTCGGCCGGCTCCCCCCAGTCCCCGAGCGGAAACGCCCGGCCGGTCAGATCACCCGGCCGGGTCCCCGCGGCCCCGTCGTCCCGCCCGTCCTGGGGCGGCCCCTCGGGCTGCATCTCCGGCTGGCTCACCCGGCACTCCCTACTGGCGAAGGACGACGAAGCTGGTGATGTTGCTGGTGACGTTGTGTCTGGTGACGGTGTGTGATGTCAAGTGACGCGTGGTGCCGAAGCGCCGCCCCCTTCCTACCGCCCAATGGGTGGCGATGGCCCGGGTTTCGCCGCTTTTCCGCCCGGAAGAGGGTCTTGGTCAGGTATAGGCTTCGAGATCGTCTCACTCGAAAGAGTGCTTGGGCGACGGCCCCGCCAACCACGTAGGCTCGTGCTGAACGGGAAAACCCCGTCCAGACAGCCGTACGGACCAGGAGCTGATCGTGATTCCCGGTGGTGGCCAGCCCAATATGCAGCAGCTGCTCCAGCAGGCCCAGAAGATGCAACAGGACCTCGCCAACGCGCAGGAGGAACTCGCGCGCACCGAAGTCGAAGGCCAGGCGGGCGGCGGTCTGGTGACGGCGACGGTGACGGGCTCGGGTGAGCTGCGCGCCCTGGTCATCGACCCGAAGGCCGTGGACCCCGAGGACACCGAGACCCTCGCCGACCTGGTCGTCGCGGCGGTCCAGGCGGCCAACGAGAACGCCCAGGCGCTCCAGCAGCAGAAGCTCGGCCCGCTCGCCCAGGGCCTCGGCGGCAGTGGCATCCCCGGCCTGCCCTTCTAAGACCGGCGGCGGCCAACTACCGTACGTACTGAAAGATTCCAGGAAGGGCGGCAGTCCGTGTACGAAGGCGTGGTCCAGGACCTCATCGACGAGTTGGGGCGGCTGCCCGGCGTCGGTCCCAAGAGCGCGCAGCGGATCGCCTTCCACATCCTGCAGGCCGAGCCGACGGACGTCCGCCGGCTCGCGCAGTGCCTCATGGAGGTCAAGGCGAAGGTCCGCTTCTGCGCGACCTGCGGCAATGTGGCGCAGGAGGAACTGTGCAACATCTGCCGCGACCCGCGTCGGGATCTGACCGTCATCTGTGTGGTCGAGGAGCCCAAGGACGTCGTCGCGGTCGAGCGGACGCGCGAGTTCCGGGGCAAGTACCACGTGCTGGGCGGCGCGATCAGCCCGATCGAGGGCGTCGGCCCGGACGACCTCCGGATAAGGGAACTCCTCGCGCGTCTCGCCGACGGCACGGTCACGGAGCTCATCCTCGCCACGGACCCGAACCTGGAGGGCGAGGCGACGGCCACGTACCTCGCCCGCATGATCAAGCCCATGGGCCTCAGGGTCACCCGCCTGGCCAGCGGCCTCCCGGTGGGTGGCGACCTGGAATACGCGGACGAGGTCACACTCGGCCGCGCCTTCGAGGGGAGACGACTCCTAGATGTCTGACGCCACGCTGCACGCGACCAGCCAGGACCCCGACGACTTCGTGGTCCAGATCGCGGACCAGGTCGAGAGCTTCATCGTCGCCGTCACCGAAGTGGCGAAGGGCGACGAGCCCGACTCCGCCGTGCCCTTCCTCCTCCTGGAGGTGTCCCAGCTGCTGCTGGCCGGCGGCCGTCTCGGCGCGCACGAGGACATCGTCCCCGACGAGCGCTACGAGCCGGACCTCGGTCCGGAGCCGGACGTCGACGACCTGCGCGAGCGCCTCGCGGTCATGCTGGAGCCGATCGACGTCTACTCCGAGGTGTTCGACCCGTACGAACCGCGCAAGGCCCCGGTGGCCTGCCGCATCTCGGACGACCTCGCGGACGTCATCACCGATCTGCGCCACGGCATGGCCCACTACCGCGCGGGCCGCACCACCGAGGCCCTGTGGTGGTGGCAGTTCTCCTACTTCTCCAACTGGGGGTCCACCACCTCGGCGGCCCTGCGCGCCCTCCAGTCCCTGGTGGCCCACGTCCGTCTGAACCAGCCCCTGGACGACCTCAACGGCCTCGACACCGACCAGGACCTCGGCGAGGAGGTCCTCGCGGAGGAGGCGGGCCGGGTCATGGCCGAGGAGATCGGCGGCCCGCTCGGCATCAGGTCGTCCAAGTAGCGCCGGTCCGAGGTCAGTCGGCGGGCCAGTGCGCCCGGGTGAAGGCGGCGGCGGAGGTCAGCGCGGCGTCGGCGTCGTCGAGCAGCGCGGCGAATCCCTGGAAGACGTGCGGGACCTGGGGCCAGACCTGCAGCTCGACCGCCACGTCGTGCTCGGCCGCGCGGGCTGCCAGTCGTACGGCGTCGTCCAGCAGGATCTCGTGCGAACCGACCTGGATGAGCAGGGGCGCGAGCCCCGTCAGGTCGGCGTGGACCGGGCTGGCCAGTGGCGTGGCGGGGTCGGTCTCGCCCAGGTAGTCGCGGGCGCGGATCTGCAGTCCCTTCGCGGTCAGCGCGGGATCGACGTCGGCCTTGCCGGTCAGACTGTCCCCGGACAGGGTCAGATCGGCCCATGGGGAGAAGACCACGGCCGACGACGGCTGCGGCAGCCCCGCCTCCTTGAGCGCGACGAGCGTGGCCACCACCAGCCCGCCGCCCGCGGACTCGCCGACGAACGCGACCTCGGAGCTGGGTGTCCCGTCCGCGAGCAGGGCGCGATAGGCGGCCACGGCGTCGTCGACGGCCGCGGGGAACGGATGCTCCGGGGCCAGCCGGTAGTCCACCGAGACGGCACGGACCCCGACACGCCGGGCCACGTCGGCGGCCAGTCCCACGGAGTCGGCGGCCGAGCCGAGGGCGTAGGCGCCGCCGTGGAAGTAGAGCACCACAGCCGAAGAATCGTTACCCGGAGTCTCGACGGTGACGACCGGTATGCCACCGAGCCGGCCCGGCGTGGCCGTGACGTCTTCGGGCAGCGGTACGGACGCGATCATCTCGTGGAAGAGGGCGCGCTGTTCGCCGAGTTCACCGCCGATGTCGAACGGCGCGTGCCGAAGGAGCTCATCAAGGGCTTGGCGTTGCTGCTGGGTCATGAGGGACCTCTCATCGGTGAGCGGGGGTGGGCGTCGGTCAGCGGGGCGGTCCCAGAACGACCTGTCCGTACTTGTCGGCGGCTTCGGCCAGCAGCTCCGGCGCGATCCGGAAACCCTCGGGCCGAGGTGCGGCCAGATCGCGTCCGGCGTGCCGGAACATGCCCTCGATGCCGCCGGGGGTGCAGATCATCAGCAGGTCGGCGGTGTCGGAGGTGATCCGGTAGCCGTGCGGGACGTTCTTGGGCAGATAGACGATGCCGCCCTCGGACAGCTCCATCTCCTGATCGTCGGACCAGACCAGCGCGGTGCCCTTGATCAGCATGAAGACCTCGTCCTCACGGGTGTGCAGGTGGTACGGCGGCGCCTCGCCCTTGTTGACGCTGAACCGCCCGACGGTCAGCTGCCCATCGGTGGCCGCGCTGTCCAGCAACACGGCGAAGACACCACCGTCGAGCCACTCGAGCTTCTGCTGCTGATCGGCCTGCGCGAGATAAGCCATGCTCATGACCAGTCCCCCCTTCACTGAGGAAGATGCTGCGAATTCGAAGCACATGGCGACCTTACTTCTGCTTCGAATTCGCAGCAAGTAAACTCTTGGCCATGCCCGACACCCCGCCCCCCGATCCCGAGCGACTGGATCCGGAGCAACTGGCCGCCTACTTCGCCCTGATGGAGGTCGGCAGCCTGCTCCAGCACGCCGTCGACCAGCAGCTGCGCGACGAGGGCGGCCTCAGCTACACCCAGTTCCAGATCCTCGCCGTGCTCGGGCAGGCCCCCGAGGGGCAGCTGCGGATGACCGACATCGCCGACCGTCTGGTCCACAGCCGCAGCGGACTGACCTATCAGGTGGCCCAGTTGGCCAAGGCGGGACTGGTCACCAGGGCACCTTCGGCGGACGACGAACGCAGCGTCAATGTCACGGCCACCCCACAGGGCCAGGAGCTCCTCGGCCGAGTGATGCCGGGCCACGTGGGGGTCGTACGCAGACTCCTCGTCACACCCCTGAACCGCTCGGACATCACCACACTCAGCGACGTACTGGGCCGGGTCCGCACCCACATGCGCACGACCCCACCCCGCTCGGCAACCCCCCGCCGCAAGCCCACAACACACCACGACTGACCCCCGCGGCCGCCGACCACCCGCGGCCGCCGACCACCCGTGGCCGCCGTGCGACGCGTGGCCGCCGTGCGACGCGTGGCCGCCGTGCGACGCGAGGCCGCCATGCGACGCGAGGGGCCGTGGCGGTGCGTCGCAAGCCCGTCGCTTACGTTCGGATCGAGCAGCGGCTCCCTTGCCCGGCCCACGTCTGATCCAGCGGCGAGGGGCTCCACGCACCGCTG
>NZ_JBHVST010000232.1:0-4928 GCF_042885015.1 Streptomyces sp. NPDC058086
CGTACCTGACGCTCGTCTTCGAGACATGCCGGTAGGCGTCACGGCGTTCCTGCAACGCCCCGTTGTAGAGGGCACAGTGATCCCGCAGCATCTCGGACAGTGCCTGAGCCTGCCGGACGGTGGGCCGCATGAGGAACTTGTACGCACGGATCACCCCAACGCACGCCCCCTCCGGTCGAGTTCACCCAATCCTATTCCATTTGCGCATTTGGCGTAGTCATCACGCTGGGAACCAGATCCCGATATTCGTTGGGGAAACCATGTCATCTGCAACCTTCAGCCCACTTGGTGTTTGTCACCAAGTACCGGTCTCAGATCTTCAACGGCGAGATGCTGACGCGCTGTGAGGCGATCATGCGGGACGTGTGCGAGAGCTTCGGCGCACAGCTGCGGGAGTTCAACGGCGAAGGCGACCACGTCCACCTTCTCGTGCACTACCCGCCGAAAATCGCCCTGTCCAAACTCGTCAACAGCCTCAAAGGGGTCAGCTCCCGCTACCTGCACGCGGAGTACACCGACCGGATCAACCGGATCGGGACCGGGCCTGTGTTCTGGTCCCCGTCCTACTTCGCGGGGTCCTGCGGCGGCGCACCACTGGGCATCGTCAAGGACTACATCGACAACCAGAAGCGGCCAGCCTGACCGTCACCCCGCAGACGCAGCGAACTCCGGCGCTTCGCACCTCCGGGCCGAGGATCGCATTCCCGCCCGGCCTGAAGACCGGGATTCCCTGCGAAGATTCAGAGGATGGACT
Source organism: Streptomyces sp. NPDC058086 (assembly GCF_042885015.1). Taxonomy (NCBI): domain Bacteria; kingdom Bacillati; phylum Actinomycetota; class Actinomycetes; order Kitasatosporales; family Streptomycetaceae; genus Streptomyces; species Streptomyces sp. NPDC058086. Next base: position 755 of record NZ_JBHVST010000232.1, read on the forward strand.
CAGCGGGAGTGAGTCCTATTGGAGAAGGTGCGGCGGCGTGCTCGGCGAGCCTGCCCGGCTCGCCGCGCGCGGGGAGGTGGTGGTGTCGATCGCCCGCACCTGCCCGCCGGAGCGGGTGCCAGAGGCGTTCCGCGAGCTGGAACGGCGGCACATCCACGGCAAGATCGTGCTCGGGCCCAGAAGCTGTCCGGCCGGTCATGCCTCCGTTTCGTGATGAGTCACAGCCGCCGACTGCCCGGGTTCCCGCTTGGGCTGCCGAGGCGGCCGGACATGGCGGGCTCAGGACGGTCGAAGAGCCGGCGAGCCAGGCCGGCGAGGCCGACCCCGTGCGCGTACACATCCCAGTGACCTGCGCGGACAACTGCTTCACCGTGGTCACGTCGGTCGGCGGTGACGGCCTGTTGCACGGACTGCGGCTCGACCCGCACGGCGGCGTCGAGCGGCAGCCGCCGCACTTTGCGGATACGGGCCGGTTCACCGAGCGGGACGTCATACTCGGGACCGGTCCGCTCGCCGTGCCCGGCACACTCAGCCTGCCTGTCGGCCCTGGACCGTGGCCCGCCGTAGTGCTGCTCAGCGGTGGCGGTGCGTTCGACCGGGACGAGAGCAGCGGCCCGAACAAACCGCTCAAGGACCTCGTCTGGGGGCTCGTCACCCGGCAGGTGGCCGTGCTGCGTCTCGACAAGGCGGCCTTCGCGCACCCGGATCGCCTGCCACAGGACGTCACCGTGGCCGACGAGTACCTGCCGCCCGCGCTCGCCGCCGTCCGCCTGCTCCGGCAGCAGCCCGAAGTGGCCCCGGACCGGATCCACCTGCTCGGCCACAGCATGGGCGGCAAGGCGGCACCCCGGATCGCCGCCGCCGACCCGTCGATCGCGGGCCTGGTGCTGCTCGCGGCGGACACACAGCCGATGCACGAGGCGGCCGTCCGGGTGACCCGCCATCTCGCGGCACTCACCCCCGAGTCCGGCGCGGACGAGATGGTTGCCGCACTCGCCCGGCAGGCCGCGCTGGTGGCGGCCCCCGGCCTTACCCCCGACACACCGTCAAAGCCGCAGCCGCTGGGGTTCTCCGCTTCCTGCCGGCTCGGCCTGCGCGTCTACGACCCAGTGGCCACGGAAGCACGGCTGACCTGCCCGATGCTGGTCCTGCGGGGCGGCCGGGGCTACCAAGTGACCGTCGCCGACGACCTGGTCCGCCGGCAAAACGCCCTCGCTCACCGGCCCGAGGTGACCATCCGGATCCACCAGGACGCCAACCACCTCTTCTTCCCCGGCAGCGGCCACCCCACCCCGGCCGAGTATGCGCGGCCAGGACACGTCGAGCCGGCGGTGGTGGACGGGATCACGGCCTGGCTGTCGCGACGGTAGCCGCCAGGCCCTGTGTGGCAGAAAGAACTCCCAGGCCATCGACGCCCGTTGCGGCAAGCGCGGCCAAATCTTCCTGGGCACCGTCACCGCAGCAGCACTCCCCATCCGGCTCCGCACATGACCGGCAGGACAGCTCCCGGCACTGGGCGACTCGACAGGCGGGCCTGGTCCAAGGACGCAACGGACAGCGGGCCGGACGGAGCTGACAGAGCCCAGAGGCGTACATCCCCGGACTGACACGCCGCCCGGAAATCCGCCGGAGGTTCGATGCCGCCCGTCCGGTTCACCCTGAAGGGCAGCATCCATGGGTGAAGACAGAACACTGACGAAGCGTCATAGGTGTTCCCTGTCAGGCAGGTGGCGGCCGTGACGGCCGCCCTCTGTCTCACCTTCGCCACCGTGGCCCTGCTGCCCGCGCCCTCTCCGCCGCCGCGACGGGGCCGGGCGGCGAGACGGTGGTCAAGGGCGGGCACACGGCCGGCTTACGACTCGGTCCGGCCGCATAGGCCAGCGGAGGTGCGATTGCCTGGGCATCCGCTTCCTCTCCGACCCACAGCGCGATGAACAGCGCGGCGGTCGCCTCCAGGAGTCCCGCCCGTTCGAGACCGCCGCCCCCTACGGGCTCGCAGCCCACGTCCCGCACCAACTCGCGTACGCGCGCGAGGGCTGCATGGTCGTCCCCGCAGACCGGAACGGCCAGTGGCCGCCCGTCGAAGACAGGTGGCCGCATGCGCCACACGTCTTCGTGGCAGAGATTGAACGCCTTGACCACATGGGCTCCCGGTGCCGCCGCGGCCAGCTGCCGCGCGGCCGAAGGGCCTCCTTCCGTCAGCAGTCGGAAGCCCGGACCGACCGGGTTGGAACAGTCCAGCAACGCCTTGCCGTCCAGGGCCGCCCGCAGCTCCCGCGCGACGCCCGTCCCTGCGTCAAAGGGCAGCGCGGCCAGCACCACCTGACCGAACTCGGCCGCCGCACGCAGACTTGCAGGCTTCGCGCTGCCTCCTATGCGTGTCGCGAGCCGCTCCGCCTTGTCCGCGTCCCGTCCCCCGATGGTCACCTCGTGCCCGGCCCGCGCCCAGTGGGTGGCGAGGGCGTCCGCCATGTTGCCCGTTCCCAGCACACCGATTCTCATCACGCGTTTCCTCTCCGTGCCTGCTTCGGCTTTCCGGGACGACGCTAGGTGGCCTGTGGGGCACCATTTGGTACGTGACGACCGACGCCTTCCTCGCCGACTGCCGCGCCCGCCTCGCCTTCGACCTTCTCTCCAACACCTGGAACGCCGTGGTGCTCTGGGCGCTGCGCGAGGGTCCCAGGCGACCGGTCGAACTACGGGAGCGGATCGGGGGCATCAGCCCCAAGGTCCTCACCGAGACGCTGCGGCGCCTGCAGTTCAACGGACTGGTGGACCGCCACGCACATCCCGGAGCACCACCGCGGGTCGAGTACCGACTCACCGCTCTGGGACAGACCTTGTTGGCACCCATCGACGCCGTCGGAGCATGGGCCTTCGAACACGGTGATGAGGTGATGGCCGCCCAGGAAGCCGAACGCACCCCCACCACACAGCGCCCTCCTCATACCCGCTAGACCAGTCAGCCAGGAACGGAGCCCGGTTCGGTGTTGCGAGACGCCCGTGACGGAGTAGGTCGGCCCGTCCTGCCTGGCAGACCCACCGGCAGCCAGGGCAGCCACACCGCCGCGGCGAGCAGACCTTCGGCGGTGGAGTCGGCGTCCAACACCTCGGCCGCGATCAGCGGCAGGGGCACGACGGTGACGCTGTTGCCCAACCCGCTTGAGCAGTTGGCCTCATACCGGGCGACCGGCTCGGTGCCGAGCGCACCCGGGACCTCGTTCACTCCGAGTTCACTCCGGAGAGTTGTTTCCCCGCCGGTCGAGGCGAACGGAGCATGCGTCGCGCCCCTCGGGGGAGAACCACTGGCGTACGCGAAAGCCGACATCAAGGAGGCCGCGCGTGTCCGATGTCGTCTTCACCGCGGACTTCGCCTCGACACGACAGTGGGTCGCGGGGCATTCCTGGGCCTATCCCGACGGCGGTCCCGTCAACCCGGACGACGACAAGCTCGACTACCTGGTCACCGGCCCCGACCCCGACCACTGCCGCACCGGCACCTTCCGCGCCACCCGGCGCCCGGACGGCAGATGGAACACCGGCCTCCTGACGACCGAGGACAGCGACGACGGCTTTCTCCTGTGTGCGGGGGACGTGCTGAAGACCCGGGTAAGACTCCCCACGCAGATCGGCGCCTGGCCGGCCATCTGGACATTGCGGGACGGAAACCAGCAGGTCGACGTCTTCGAGTACCACCCCGACCATCCCGATCTCCTGGAACTCTCCAACCACGTGCGCGGCGGACACCGCTACTACCGCGACAAGGCCGTCCAGCCGGGTGCCTGGGTGGACCTGCGCGTCGAGTTCGGTGCCCGTTCCGTCGTCTGGTGGGTCAATGGCGATCGCGCCTACGCCGACCGGCGGGGCGTGGGGAGGAGCTGGAACGCCTACCTCATCGTCAACCTGTCCGTCTGCGCCGGGCGTTACCACCCACCGCCGGCCGCCGGGGTCTCCGAGATGGCGTTCGAGGTGGCACAGCTACTCGTCCACAGACCGAGCATGGCCGGCGACTGCCTCTAGCGTCGGCACACGACCGGCCGCGACACCGTCGTACCCCGCGCCGCGACACCATCGAGCCCCGCGCCCCGACGCCGTAGCGCCCCGCTTGCCGCCCGCCTGTCGAAGTCAGGCGGGCGGCCGCTGGTCGGTCCCGACGGCTGTCTCTTATACACAA
>NZ_JBHVST010000233.1:0-4913 GCF_042885015.1 Streptomyces sp. NPDC058086
CCGCGGCCGGTCCTGACCGCTTGGACGGCCTCCCTGCCCAGTTCCGGCCAGTCATCGCGGACACCAGCGGCGAGGACCTAGAACTGTTCTGAGCGAGCACCGGGAGACCTGACGCCCCCACGGCACCTCGCAGCTGCCGGCCCCGACACGCTCACCCCGCACGCCCCAGCGAAATACACCTGGGGCGTGCCTGCGGGCAGCAGTGATGAGTTCGCTGCGGGCTGGTCGGGAGGCATTCATGCGGCGGAAGCAGAGATGGAGCGGACCGCCTTCTTAGCGCGCGTCCGCTCATCGTCAGCTGGACGGACGGCCGCCCTGACCTCGCTCGGCCGGACCCGACCGGCTGACAGTGGAAGGCGTCAACTCTGCAGGCCTGTCACATCGGTGTCGTTCCTGGTCGCGTGAGGTCGACCAGGGGGATCCTGGAGCTGTGGCAAGGAAGAGCGTCCGGAGTTGCAGCCAGTGCGGCAGCCCGCTGCCCCAGGGCTGCCGGAAGTCACGCCGGTACTGCTCAGCGGCCTGCCGCACGAAAGCGTGGAGATGGAAGCGTGAGCGGGAGGAGTGGTGGCGGAGCAATCTGGAGTTCGCCGCCGCCTTGCGCGAGGGCCGTCCACACCGCCGGCCGAAGCAGCAGTGCCCGGTCTGCAAGGGCTGGTGGTTCGTCGGCGAGGCCACGGGCGGCAACCGCAAAAGGGTGGATGCCCTGTACTGCTCACCGAGGTGCCGCACCCGGGCCTATTGTCAGAGGCAATCGCGTTCAGAAGGCGTCACACCGTGACGCCTCCATGAGACGCTACGGGGCTCAGAAACCGGCGCCTGCGTAGGGCTGGCCGGGCGGGGCAGGTTGGTGGCGGGGCGGCCCGGCACTGCCCATCCCCCGTTGCGGTCCAGGCCGCTCCACCACCGGTCGGTTGGCCGGCGCGCTCCGTATCGTCAGCGCGCTGGCAGGCCCCCTGTGGCGTGCCTGCCGAGGGCGGGACGTCGTTTCCCAGGAGGTCGCGTACTGGGACCGAACCTGGTGCGCGACGGCTGAGGACCTGACTTCCGCTGCCCGGTCTAGGGTTCTCAGCCGTAGCCCGGCCCCGGTATCGCTCTGGCGGGGTCGGGCTACTTGCTGCGCCGGCGACGTCCGAAGACCCCTTGGCGCAGGGTCGGGTACCGCTGGCTGATGTCAGTGCGGCATTCGGGGCAGTGCCGGCCATCCTCGGGCGGAGCGAACTCGAGGTCGTAGCCGAACGGGCCGGTGATCGGCCGTCCGCGCCGCTCACACGGCGCGACCTCCGGGACGGGCTCGGGTTCCGGGTCAGGTTCCTGAGCCCAGCGTTCCCTCTCCACTGCCCACTCCTGGTGCCGTCGCTGCTCTGTTTCCTCGAGCTGGTGGCGGCGTTGCTCGTCGCGGGCGTACCAGGCGTCGTGGTCGTCGGGGTTGGCGAGGGCGTCGGGGAGGGATTCCCACTGGCCGTGTCCGCAACGCCACCACACCGCGGTCCGGGGGCCGCTGGTCTGGAGGCGGTCGAGGGTGGTGAAGAGGAGGGGGATGGCGTCGGCGTAGTCGTAGTAGCCGTCCCCTTCTTCGGCACCGTACCCGCCGCCGGCGCCATGGTAGCTGCCGGACCAGACCAGACGCGTAAGCTCCATGACAGTGTTCATCCGGTTCTTCAGGGCCTGCGGGCCGGTCCGGGTACCGGGGTTGAAGACGACCACGGCCGGCGGGTGTCCCTCCCGCCCGGTCGACGGGTACTGGGTGCCCGCGGTCAGGTCGGTCACCCCGTAGACGCGTTCCAGGGTGACCTTGCCGGTGGTGACGATCCGTCGGCGGCGCACGAACTGGACGGCCTGCGCCACGTGTGGCCCTGCTGCCGCCCGGGCCGGCGTCTTCGCCGCCGCGGACTTCTTCGCGGACTTCTTCGCGGACTTCTCGGCAGGCACCTTCCCGGCCGTCTTCAAAGAAAAGAAGCGTGCGTCAAACGCCCGAGGCGGCGATCCGGCGCCCCGCGGGCTGGCCAGTGCCGTCCGGCCTCCAGGTCCCCAGTGGGGTCCATGCGCTGCATACGCACAGCCAACTCGTCCCCGAGACGCCACATTTGATAGCCCCAGCCGCCCGCCACCTCGCGGATGGCCAGCCCTGCAAGGTCTGGATGTTGCTCCTCCAGCAGGTCACGGACCAGGTCTACGGTGATCTCGATCGCGGTTTCGGTCATGCAAAGCCACACTACTGGGGCAGGATTCTGGCTTCGCTCCGTCCGGGAACAGTCGCGGGCGGCCGGTTCGGGCTGCGGCTCGCTGATGACGCAAAGACGCCACAAGGCAACGTTCCGCAGCGAGGCGTCGGCGCACAACTGGCGTCGTTATTTCAGGTGACACCTCAAGCCACCGCGGGGGCTTGAGCGCCTACGCCCCTTCCGATGACGTCTATCCGCAGGTCATCGGGCCGGGGAGGGCCTCCCCAGTTCCCATCGCCACCTTCGATACGTTCCGCGCCCCATACGCCGGGGAGTCCTTCGCGGCTGCCCCGTCCAGGATCTTCACCGCTTCCATGGCCTTCACCCCGATTTCGAAGGGCTCGGCACTCCCTCGCTCCACCCGAAAGGGTGGCTGAGTAACGACGCCGCAGGCTTCGCGTGATGCTACGGACCGTATCGTCGCTCCCCCTTGCAGGGCCTTTGACGCTGGGCTTCGACGCCGGACGTTTCCCTCCGACGCCGCCAGCCTGCTACCGGGCCTCCTGGCAGCTACCCGGACCGGAATTCCACAGAGCATCGCGGCGACCACCACCAAAAGCGGTCTGACCGTGCACGCCGAACTCGATACCAACCCCTACCCCACCGGCATCCAGGTCGGCGACGACGAGATCGCCGCCCTGCCGATCACCCGACACCGCTTCCACGGCGACTGGAACTACACCCTCCACCCCCGGCATCCACTGGACGCGACGGCGATCAACAGCACGTCAGACCATGCCCCGACGGACAGGTCACATGGCCTCACACGTCGCTCGCTGCAGGACCCTGAACTGACCGGGATGACCCGCCAACAGCTCAGCGAGCTCGTCGACGCCCTGACTCCCGAGCTGGAGGTTCAACGCGAGCAGGTGCTCCGCACGCGCCGCGGTCACGAGCGCCTGGTAGCCCCCGGCACAGGCGCCAAAGCCAAGCTCACTCCAGCCGACCGGATCCTGGTCACCGTGCTCCACCTGCGCAAACTCGCCACCATGGACCTCCTCGGCCAGCTCTTCGGCGTCACTGCCATGACCATCAGCCGCGCGCGGCAGGAAGCCCGCCCGCTCCTCGAAGCACACGGCCACCTCGTCAGCACCTCTACCGCCCGCCTCCGCACACCAGCAGACGTCGCAACATTCATCGCTCTCGACCCGACCAAGACCATGGTCAAAAAGACGAGTTAAAGATCTGCACGTCCTAAGAACTCCTAACAAAGTGAGAGGTTCCTCAGTCGTCGCCAGCAGATGATGCTGCAGGCCAGGCTGAGGAAGGCTTCGTGGATGTCGTCGCGTATCTCCCAGCGGATACGTAACCGGCGGAACCAGTGCAGCAGCGCGACGCTCTGCTCGACCACCCATCGGTGGATGCCCAGTCCTGAGCCGTGTTCGGTGCCGCGGCGGGCAATGACCGGGGTGATCCCGACCGCCCGGACCTGCCGGCGGTACTTGTCGTGGTCGTAGCCCCGGTCGGCGTAGAGCCTGACGGGGCGCCGGCGGGGCCGTCCGCGTCGGCCGCGCACCGGCGGAATGGCCTCAATCAGCGGCATGAGCTGGGTGACGTCGTTGCGGTTGCCGCCGGTCAGCGATGCGGCCAGCGGGATACCGTGCGCTTCGGTGATCAGATGATGCTTGGAGCCTGTTCGGGCACGGTCGACCGGGCTCGGTCCGGTTTTGGGCCCCCCTTCATGGCCCGTACGTGGGAGCCGTCGATCACCGCCGTCGACCAGTCCAGGGCGCCTGCGGCGTTCAGCTCGGCCAGCAGCGATTCGTGCAGACGCTGCCAGACACCCGCGTCGTTCCAGTCACGCAGACGCCGCCAGCAGGTCATGCCGGAGCCGAAGCCCAGTTCCTGGGGCAGGAACTCCCAGGGAATGCCGGTGTAGAGCACGAACAGGATGCCCGACAGCACCTTGCGGTCGTCCAGACGCTTGCGCCCCGGGTGATCGGTGCGGCGCGGCACAACCGGCACCAACGGCTCGATCCGCGCCCACAGTTCATCGGACACGATCCACGGCGGCTGCTCACCACTTCTCACATGAAGGCAAACGCTCCGTCAGATACCTACATTCCGAGGGTGGAAGCGTCTTTTTGTTAGGAGTTCTAAGGGCTTGCAGGGAATCAAGGTGTTGCTTCCCTGCAAGCCCTTAGAGGAGATCCGAGGTTCACAAAGGACGGAAATCCGGAGTGGAGCAAAATCAAATGACGGACGAGGCCGCTGAGTACCACTACCTCTGGGACAGCTCCGAAGAGGGCTGGGTTGTCCTCCGGACGAAAGCGGCACTGGGCACCATCTTCAACACCAACACGCACATGGCCCTCATCATTGAGGACAACGCCGTGTACGCACCGCAGGTCGGCGGCACGCCGATACCGTAGCTGTATCAAAGGTCGATACTGCATCGACGACGTCGACGCAGCTGCGGGAACGGAGCCTGGTGCCGAGCGGCGGCGCCGCACCACATCCATGGTGAACGCCGCGCGTCCGGGAGCTTTCGTGTCAGGCCGGCTGCCAGGAGAGGATTGACTGGTATTGCGCCTCGATGCCGCCGGCTGCGGTGATACTCGATGGGACCTGGTCCGCCCCGGTGATGTTGTGGTTGTTCTGGATCAGGACGCTCTTGTTGTCGTAGTCGGAGGGACCGTTGGGCCAGTAGTTGCCTTCGATGTCCGTCGGGTCGTATGTCCCGTCGCCCAA
>NZ_JBHVST010000234.1:0-4846 GCF_042885015.1 Streptomyces sp. NPDC058086
CGTTCCTGTGTGTTGCAGGACTGGCAGAGGGGGGCGCGGACGTAGCCGTGTTCGTGGCAGTGGTCGAGGACGGCGGCGGGCGCAGTGCGGCAGACAGCGCACGCCCACCCAGCCACCCTGCGGGAGGTACCGGGCTTCCTGCTGAGCACCGAGTACAGCTCTGGCCTTCCAGCTCTTTGTTGTACGGACGCAGTGAGGCGGTGAGGCCCTCGGGGCTCGTCGTCTGCCGACCGCCGGCGGCTCGGACCTGCCGGGGGAAGGAGGGCGGCTCAGTGACGGCTGCGCCTGCCTGGCGGGTCCGCGCGGCTTGCACCCACTGCGTCTCGGCGTGCTCGGCCGCATCCAGCAGCCTGACCACAGCGCGCGGCAGCCACCACGTCCGCTGCGTCCCGTCGCGGGTCTGCTCCACGAGCATCTGTCGCCAGTCGATCCCCGCCAGATGGTACGAGCGGCCGACTTCACGTCGTGCTGCCCGCTCGGGGCCGCCCAGCTCCTGCAGTTCCCCCATGATGCGCCGTCGCCAACGCAGCGGCGTCTCCTCGGTGCACCCCTGCCTCGACGCCCCACGAAACGGACCGATGCGGACCAGGTCCTGCCGGTCCATTCCCACCGCGTTCAGTTCCCCGGCCGCCCGGCGCACCTCAACCTCCCAAACACTCCACTGACCGCCACTCGCCCCCACCGTCGCCACCATGTGGCCGCCGAGCAGGACGTACCCCACCCGGGCATGGGCAGGAGAGCAGGTGAATGCCCCAGAAGCCGTCGGCACAGCACTGTCGGCCGTCAAATCGACCCACAGAGCGTCCGCGGCATCCAAGGGGATCAGGCCGTCCGTCCGACCGGGCATGACGCGCTCTGACATACCGACAGGCTAACGGCCTACAACGCGGCAACGGGTCCCAAGCGCCTCGGTCAGCCTGGCCGCCGCCCGCAACTCCTTATTCCTGAGCATCTGGTTCGTCAGCCCCTCCCGGGCCCGCAGCCTCACCAACAGAACGTCAAGATGTCCCAGTCTCCAGGTGTCCACGATCAAGCGGAAGCTTCACACCTGACAACGTGACAACGCCCTCCGGACTACTGCCAGATGCACTCGTCGATGACGATCTGCGGGTCCGCCGTGCGAGGGGTGAAAACGTATCGCAGCCATCCCCGGCCGTGATCGAAGTACAGGACGTGAGCGCCGCCGGGGCGAGTGGACTGGACCGGTTCGACACTCATGTCAGAGGGAAGGTCCGCGGCCGCATCGACACCCCGGAAGTACGGGTCCTTGGCAATGACGAGTTCGGCGCGAGCAGCGTCAACCAGAGTGCGCGCCGATGCGGGGAGAGCGTTTCTGTTGTCTTCTGCTTCCTTCGTCCAGTCTGCCTGCCAGGGAGGTCCCATGAATCCGTCTGTCACTGGCCGGGTTCCGCCTTGCCGGCCTTGCGGCGCAGTCGTCCGGCTTCTTCCACGAGGCTCTTGGCCTGGGCGTTATCCGTGGCCCGAGATGCCTCGTCCTCCAGGCGATGGACCTCGGTCTCGAGCTGTGGGTCCCGAGCGAGAGCGAATTCCGCCCACCAGCGGGCCATGAAGGCGGGGACGGGAGCGAGGTCGTAGGCGTCGGCGATCTTCTCGCGCCAGTTACGGTCGAAGTCAGGCAGAAGCTTGGGCGTGTGCTGTGCGATGGCGGCACGCAGCGCCTTGGGTGTGCGTTCGGGCATGGGGGGAACGGATCCTCGCATGCCGATGGTGGAAGCGGTCACTGTGCGGGCTCCTTTGCGGTGGCCGTGCGGGTCAGGCAACCAGGGGCACGGCTGTCGTGCCTGCAGCGTCATTGCCGTCGGATGGGTGCGGCGCGGTCAGGGCATCGCGCTGGGCGGTGGTGATCATGCGGGCGTAGGGATGGATGTCGCCACGTGCGTATGCGTCCAGCAGAATCTCGCAGAGTGCGGACATTGAGCGGACCGCATCTTTCGCACGTCGCTCGTCAGCGCCGGACCACACGTCATCCGTCGCGAAGACACTCCGACCACGGCGGTCGCCTACCCTGGAAGTGGTAGCGCGGGGCAGAAGCAACGTTCCGGCGGCGTACTCGGTAAGAGCGCGACTCATGACCCAGATGAGGGGCAGTCCCTCTGACTTGGCCCGTACTCCGGCTGCCTCCCACACCGTCTTTGCAACATTAGGCGCACGCTCAGCCTCTCCTGCTGCCGGCATATGGGGCTCCTGTCGCTACCGTCCGGACCTACCGATACACACGGTACTACGGATTGTGTCGGTATAGCATCAGAGTGTCCGTGCGACCGCCGCCTGGCGGCACCGTAGTACTCGTAACCGGGCGATGCCCTCTCTGTCAGCCTTGGGTGAGACGTCCCGTTCTGCGGGGTTAGCCTGAGAGGGCCTTGACCCCGGATCTTGAACTCGTCTATGCGGCTTGGGTCAGGGTAGTTGATGTTGAGTGGAAGGTGTTTTCGTAAGCGATCGGGGATCGCTGGCCGAGCCGGGAATGCCGGCGTCGGGTGTTGTAGCGGGACAGCCAGCGGAAGGCGTCGAGGCGGGCCTCACGCTCGCTCGACCAGCCCTTTCGCCCCTTCAACGTCTCCTTTTTGAAGGTCGCGTTGAACGATTCCGCGGCGGCGTTGTCAGCGCTGCTGCTCACTGCGCTCATGCTCTGGCGGACGCCGGCCCGGCGGCAGGCGTCGGCGAAGGCCCGGCTCGCGCGCTGCAGACACCCGGCGTCACACCGACCCTGTAGGTGCCAGAAACCTCATCCATGCTGGTCAGGCCGTGTAGGGGCGCTGTCGTGAGCTCCTGCCAGTCGACGGTGATGGTGGGTCCTCGGTGATTGCCGGGCAGCCCCGGTCGGCGCCAGGATGGTCCGGTGCTGCTGCGACTGCCCTACCTGGCCCTGACGAGCATGTTCACCTTGATACGGCTCCTGCCGATGGGCGATCGCGATAAGGACGCCGGATTCCTGGCGCTGCGCCACCAACTCGTCGTGCTGCAGCGGCAGATCGACAGGCCGAGGCTCACCTGGCCGGACCGCGCGCTGCTCGCCGCACTCCTGCACCGCCGCCCCCGGGTACAACTTCGCCGGCTCCAGCTGATCGTCTCCCCCGACACGGTGCTGCGCTGGCACCGTGACCTGCTCCGCCGACGCCACGGCAATGCCTCCCGACCCAAGCGCCCCGGGAGGCCGCGCACCATACGCTCTGTCCGGGTGCTGGCGCTGAGGCTCGCCGGCCAGAACCCCAACTGGGGGTACCGGCGCATCCACGGCGAACTCGCCGCTCTCGGCATCAAGGTCGCCGCCGCCACCGTGTGGAACATCCTCAAGGAGCACGGCGTCGACCCCGCGCCTGACCGGGACCACACTTCTTGGGCGAACTTCTTGAGCTCCCAAGCGCAAGCCATCGTCGCCGCCGACTTCTTCGAGACCAAGACACTGACCGGTGCGACCTTGTACGTCCTCGCTGTCATCGAGCACGCCAGCCGGCGCGTGCGGATCCTCGGCGTAACGGCGCGCCCGACCGCGGCCTGGGTCACCCAGCTCGCCCGGAACATGGTCATGGACCTCCACGACGCCGGCGCCGGGGTGAAGTTCCTGATCCGCGACCGGGATGTCCGCTACCCGGCGGCCTTCGACGCCGTCCTGCAGGCCGAGGGTATCGAGGTCGTCCAGACCGGCGTCCGGATGCCGCGCATGAACGCGGTCATGGAGCGATGGGTGCGGTCCTGGCGAACCGAGCTCCTCGACCGCACCCTCATCTGGAACCAGGCCCATCTACTCCACGCGCTGCGCGAGTACGAGCAGTTCTACAACCAGCACAGGCCCCACCGCACCCTTGCAGGCGCCGCACCGCTACGCCCCCTGCCCGAACCCATCACCCAATCCGACCGGCTCACCCACCTCAACGTCCACCGACACGACCGCCTCGGTGGCATCCTGCACGAGTACCAACACGTGGCGTGACCACAACGGACGTGGTTCTTGGCACCTACAGGGTCACCGATGTCGCTGCTTCCTCTCGGGGGAGGCGCGGGCTCGGAGAGACGGTGGGAGCGCTCCCATCACATCGCGGCGGCGGTCCTCGTCGTCCAGCATGCCTAGGAAGCGGCCGGTAGTCGCTCCGGCCGAGCGTGACACCCCGACGACGTGCAGAGTGAACTCGCCCTGCTGCAGTGCTGGAATGTTCACGGCGTCGATACGGACGGTCACCTCGGTGCTCGGCTGGACGCAGTGGCCAGGATCCGTAGTGGCCAGCTCCTCGAGCGCGGCATCGTCGAGCTCGACTTCAATGCGGCGCTGCATGCCGGCTCTGTGGGCGAGCTTGATGAGTCGGCTGTCCCGGTCAGGCAGCGGGGAGGGCGCCAGCATGGTGGTAGACCCGAGGTAGCCGGATGGGTAGCCGAGCGCGTCGATGGCGTCCACGACGCGGACGACCGCCCTTGGCCCGTACCGCTCAAGGAACAGGCTGTGCCACTCGGCCCATCCGGCCAACGCTGGCCTGGGTGCGAGACGCGTGAGTGCCTTGGCTGCCGCTGCCGCTTCCTGGGCCACGGTCTCCGGGACGACCAGGTCCCAGTCCACCCGCAGGTCGAGCGAAGGTGTGGGGGCCTCGCGTAACTCCGCTGTCTCAGCCGGCGCGAGATACTGCGTGTGCCTGAGGAGTACGGCGAGCGGGTCGGTGGCTGTCATCGCCGCGCGGAGGCTGGTGATCAGGAATCGTTGCCTGACCAGGACGGCCGCCCGTTCCCCATCACCGACCCGCGACGGCACGGGCATCCGGGACTACGTGCACGTCTGGGACCTTGCCGCGGCCCACATCGCGGCGCTCGAGCGCTTCGACTCCATCCTCATGGAGTC
>NZ_JBHVST010000235.1:0-4843 GCF_042885015.1 Streptomyces sp. NPDC058086
TGTCCGGGTGGCAGAACGTGTACGGGTTCGTGAGATCGATGACGATGAAGGCCAGAGGTTGCTGCGGATCATCCGCAGAGGCGCCGGCTCGGTCGTGACGTGGCGGCGGGCCCAGATGGTGCTGCTGTCAGCACAGGGCATGGCGGTGGCGGAGATCGCCGAGGCGACGTTCACCAGCGCGGACCGGGTCCGCGATGTGATTCACGACTTCAACACCGACGGCTTCAAGGCGCCCTACCCCAAGTACAAGGGCGGTCGCCCGAGGACTTTTACGCTGCCCGAGCGGCGCGAAGTCAAGAAGATCGCCAAGTCCAAGCCGGCCGAGCACGGCCTACCGTTCTCGACCTGGAGCCTGGCCAAACTGGCCGACTTCCTGATCGCTGAGGGGGTGGTCGACGGCATCAGCCGCGAGGGCCTGCGCATGCTGCTCCGCGAGGAGGGCGTCTCCTAATGAGTTCTGGGAGTAAGCCATCCGGCAGACTCCTGAGTTGGTAGCCGCCAACAGGTGAGCACTCGTGTCTCCCATGATGGTGGCGGATCTTGCGCCGGTGGTACAGGACGTCGAAGCCATGCCTTCTGGGCCGTGGTCGCCCACCACTTTAGCCGCGGCCGAACCTGGTGTCGCCGGATGCCCGGCGCAGGGCAGCCCGTCAGCGGTGGACGTTGATGGTGGCCATCATGCCGAGGTCCTCGTGGTCGAGAACGTGGCAGTGGTAGACGCTGCGGCCGGGGTAATCGGTGAACGGGATACGCAGCCGCACCCAGCCCCGCGCGGGCACGAGCACAACATCCTGGCGCAGCCCGGTCGGAGGTGCGCCGGTGCTGGTTGCCAGCACCTGAAACGGCCAGACGTGCAGATGGAACGGATGATCCATGGGACTGGTGTTGACCACGGTCCACTCCTCGACGGTGTCGAGCGGGACGGTCTGGTCGTCGCGGTCCGGGTCGAAGGTGCGCCCGTCGATGGTGAACATCCCCGTGCCCGTGCCGCCCATCATGCCCATGCCCATGTCCATGGCAAAGGTGAGCCGACGCTGACCGGCCACCCGCCCGTGCGGGGCGGCCGGGGCCGGCAACGTGACTGGCAGCGGCGGCGGTGTCGCGGCCGGTCCGGAGGCTTCCAGGGTGGCCAGGGTGACCGGACCGGAGGTGGGCGGGCCGCCGCCCATCATGCCGATACTGCCCCGGTCGTACGGGTCGGCAACCAGCGTGTACCGGCCGCCGCGGACGGGGCGCACCAGCAGGTCGGCCCGGTTGCCCGGGGCCAGCACCACCTGGTCCCGCTCGGCCGGGGTCGGCAGGAACGCCCCATCCAGGGCGAGCTGGGTCAGCCGGTGGCCCTCCAGCCGCAGCGCGAGCACCCGGGCGACACAGCCGTTGATGACCCGCCACCGCTGCGCATCGCCGGGTGCGGCGGTGATGACGGGTTGGTGCTGGCCGTTGACCAGCACCAGGTCACCTTCGCGGCCCATCATCCTGGCCATCATGTTCGGTGCGGCGACCCGGCCGGCCCCGTCGAGGGTGGTGTCAGTGACCAGCAGGGCCAGGTCGTCGGTCACTGGCAGATCCGGGTCCGGACCGCCGTCGACCAGCAGCGTCCCGGCCAGGCCGGCGAAGATCTGGTCGGCGACGGCGCCGTGATGATGCGGGTGGTACCAGAACGTGCCGGGCGGCTGGTCGACCGGGATACGGTACGCGTAGTCGAAGCTGTCGCCGGGGGCGACGGTGACGAACGGGTTGTCGCCGTTGCCGCACGGGCACACGTGCAGGCCATGGGTGTGCAGGTTGGTCGGCTGGTCGATGTGGTTGACCAGTCGCACCCGCAGCAGGTCCCCAGGGCGTACCCGCAGGGTTGGCCCCGGGCAGGTGCCGTTGTACCCCCACGCCAGGGTGTCCCGCCCGGCCAGGCGCACCCCGGAAGCGGCGGTCAGCGACACATCCAGGACCCCGTCGCGACTGGCCAGCACCGGCGGCTGGGCCAGGTCCTGGCCGGAGGTGCCCCTGCTCGGGGCGCCCAGACCGGTGGCCCAGCCGGTCGCGCCGACGGCGACGCTGGCCGTGCCCAGTCCGATCAGGCCCAGGGCCCGGCGCCGGCTGATCGGCGCGCCGGTCACCGCAACACCCTCCATCGGTGCTGGTACTCCTGCTCGTCGATCTCCCCGCGGGCGTAGCGCTCTTCGAGGATCCGTCGCGCCACCGAACCCGAATCGGACCCGCCGCGGGCAGATCCTCGGCCGTTTCGCGCCAGCCGCAATACGGCGTAGCCGATGATCAGCAGACCGGCCACGACCAGCACCGGCCACACCCACATCCAGCCGATCGCCTGCCCGTCCATCTTCGCAATCACGTTTCCTGAAGCAGTTCCCCTGAACCCAACCTAGCTCGGCTCGTCGCGACATGCCCGCCGTGCCAGGTGTGCTGCCCCCAACGGGAAGGATCCACTCCTTCTTCGACTTCGACCAGGCCCGGTTCGTGTTGCTCCGCCGCCGGACATGCACGTGTGCGCCCTTGTAGTGGCAGCCCAGGCGGCGTGAATCGGGCAGCAGGTGGCAGTCACTGCGCCGCAGGCCGGCGACCTGACCGCGACGCAGTCCCACCCGGGCGCGCA
The DNA here is from genome assembly GCF_042885015.1 of Streptomyces sp. NPDC058086. Classification (NCBI taxonomy): domain Bacteria; kingdom Bacillati; phylum Actinomycetota; class Actinomycetes; order Kitasatosporales; family Streptomycetaceae; genus Streptomyces; species Streptomyces sp. NPDC058086. The sequence goes on from NZ_JBHVST010000235.1 coordinate 2,609, forward strand.
ACAGCACGATCAGCCGGTCGCGGGCGCTGCGACAGGCCGTGAACATCGCCACGAGTTCCTCGTCCGAGGCCCGGTCGACATCCGCCTGCGGCTACTGCAGCCGATGCCGTGCCCGCAGGCGGTAATACAGACCGGTGGCAGGCCCCGGCTGTCCGCGAGTTCATAGATCTGCCCCAGCACCGACGGGGACGCCGTATCCACCGACACCGCGTACGACAACAGCCCCCGCACGGCGGCGAGTACGCCATTGACCCGTCGCTCGCCCCGCACCGGCCGCATCCCCGGGCCACACACCACCGGTCCCGGCTCGTCACCCAGGCGTGACGGGGTGTAGCACAGCCACACCATGAACAGCCCCATGTCCCGGGCCGCCTCCGCCCACTCCCGCCCAGTCGCCTGGCACCAGCGGAAATAGAACGCCGCTCAAGGCCAACATCAAGGCCGGGAACCTTGGGAAGCCGGGATCCATCTGGCCCCAGTCCCCAAGGCATTTACGCGTTGGTACCCGGCCGTCTTCCCCCTCGTCAGCCAGTCACCTCACCTACCCACCGGCATCGGCGAGGCACAGGTCTTCGAGGCGGTGTGCCGAGTCGTGGAACAGCTTGTCGATGTGGCGTCGGCTCGCCTGGAGAAGCAGGCGGGTGACTGGTCTGGCATCGACAGCAAGTGTCCAGCGGATGCCGGTCGTCGTGTCAGTAAGTGGCGTCAGCCTCCACTGCTCCATGAGCGCGCACACCTGGCACGTTTACCTCGTGGACCTGGTAGGCGAAGCGCTCGTCCGGCTCCCAGGCAATGATCTGCTCGCGCGCTCGTACAAGGCGGTACAGGCGAAAGAATCGCATGCTGCCGACGCCGTAGGGCGGCGGCCCCTCGTAGTGGACGTCGTCGGCAGGTGTGAACCAGCGGGGCCAGTTTTCGGGGCGGGCTGCGATCTGCTCGAAGACGGCGCCGACCGGTGCGTGCAGCTCACCGGTGCAGGTCTGCCGGAACGGGGCGCTCTCCAAGAGGGCGAGGTCTTCGAGGCGTAGCCGGTATTTCATGATCCACGAAGTCCCTGTGGCAATAGGGCGGTTGGAAGCCTTGGGCCGTGGCGGTCCTAACGTCAGACCAGGACGAGGAGAGCGATCAGAGCAAGGAAGGTGACGGCGCCGGCGGTGACGATGGCGGTAAAGCCGGCAGCGGTGAAGAGTCCGGCGTCGAGTTGACGGTCAACATCCCGCTAACGCCAGGTGCCGTAGCCGGCCACCAGGAGACCGGCGAAGAGAAGGATCACTCCTGCGGCAACGGCCCGCTCACCGCGGTGGGGGCGAATTTGGCGATCGCTATGCCGAGCGAGGAGACGCTGATACCGGTACGCAGCCAGGCCAGATAGGTGCGTTCGTTGGCCAGGTGGTCGCGGGCGGTGCTGCCGGTGTTGGGCCGGGGTGTTCCGGTGCCTTTCATGCCTCCGCCCGCAGTGGCAGACGTGGCTTTGTGTTCTTAGTGTGGAGGGTGTGCCGCCGCACCGCAGCCGGGACGCGAGGGACCACCGAGGCCCGCCCGGCCAATCGCCGTAGTCGGCGGCGCACTTCATCGATGCCACGAAGAACCCGTGAAACGAGTGCCGACCTAGGGTGCTGGGCGCAGGCCGGTGGGTGGGACGGAGAACCTCATGTCGCAGCCGTCGTGGAGGGAGTACCGGCCGGGGGCGGCGTTCCCGGGGGTGATCGGACGCACCACGGAGGAATCGCAGCCCGCGTGGCCGCAGCCACTGAGGGCGACTCCCGGCGCACCGAACGTGATGTTCATCGTCCTGGACGACACCGGGTACGGGCAGCTGGGGTGCTACGGCAGTCCGATCGCCACTCCCAACCTGGACGCCCTCGCCGAAGGCGGGCTGCTGTACAACAACATGCACACCACGGCCCTGTGCTCACCGTCACGGTCGTGCATCATCACTGGCCGTAATCACCATGCGAATGGGATGGCCGGTGTGACTGAGATGTCCACCGGTTTCCCGGGCTACAACGGGCAGATACCGTTCGAGAACGGCTTCGTCTCCGAAATGCTGCTCCAGCATGGCTACAACACCTACATGGTCGGCAAGTGGCACCTGATGCCCTCCGAGCAGGAGTCGGCAGCCGGCCCGTACGACCGCTGGCCGCTAGGAGTTGTCTTCAAATGTCACGCCCACATCAACAGCGATGCGAGGGTGACGGCTGCTTGGTAGGACTCGGCGGTCTTGTCGTAGCGGGT
>NZ_JBHVST010000236.1:0-4834 GCF_042885015.1 Streptomyces sp. NPDC058086
GCTACCGATACCGGGCCAGCGCAATCTCCAACCCATGGCAGCCTGCGAACCCCGTCTGACGGCAGAGACCGTGGAGAGCCCGTTGCGTTGAGAGGGTGCGCCGTTTCACTCGGCGTTGGATCGCCCCTTCAAGGGGCCGAGGTTCGGAAGGAGGTGACCTCGGGGCCACCCGCCTGACCTGGACGCGAAAGCGCGAGGGGACAACAGCATGGCGGGAAAGCGCGGAGCATCGCGAAGGCGTCGAAGGTGCTGCCGTGCAAGGCCCGCGTGATACGGCGAAGGCCACACTGCTTCAAGCCCAGTCACCAGCGGTGGAACCGCACACCCTGCGACACGGCGCCTTATGTCGCAGCCGTCGGCATCGGACGGTCCTGAGTTTTGCCGTCTCAACCCTTCCGGCCGGCGGGCGGCGGACAACGAGTTCGCTCAAGGGGACGGACCGGGTCGCCTACGTCACGCTCGATACGTCCAGCGCAAGGGGAATACGGGATGGCCTGCGGGGCGCGAGCCCTATGGCTACGGAGGGGTCGTAGTAGTCGTCGGAGTAACGCCCGACCAGGGAGGACGGGAAAGCCGTCTACACGGGCGAAGGGCCCCAGGTGTCAACAGATCTTCCACGAGGCGAGGTATGCGAAATGCAGAGCGCCGAAGCCCTTCTGGGGATCATCCGTGAACGCGGCAGGCGAGGTCTGCCGCTGGAACGTCTCTACAGGTGTTTGTTCAACCGGGAGTTGTACCTGCTCGCCTACGGGCGGATCTACCGCAACGACGGTGCGATGACGCCCGGCGTGACGGCCGAGACGGTGGACGGCATGCGCCTGGGGAAGATCCAGGCGATCATCGACGCGCTCCGCAGTGAGTGTTATCGGTGGTCACCGACGCGCCGCGTCTACATCGAGAAGAAGGGAAGGACCAGGAGTCGGCGCGGTTTAGGTCTGCCGACGTGGTCGGACAAGCTGCTGCAAGAGGTGATGCGCCTGTTGCTTGAGGCGTATTACGAGCCGCAGTTTTCTGAATGCTCCCACGGGTTCCGGCCTGGCCGGGGCTGTCACACCGCCTTGCAATCGATCTACCCCGGGTGGAGGGGCACGACATGGTTCGTTGAAGGGGACGTCAAAGCCTGCTTCGACAGTCTGGATCATGAGATCCTTCGGTCGATCCTGGCGGAGAAGATCCACGACAACCGTTTCCTGCGGTTGGTCGACGGACTGCTCAGGGCTGGATATCTGGAACAGTGGCGTTACCACGCAACGCTCAGCGGTTCGCCACAAGGCGGTGTTATTTCACCGCTTTTATCCAATATCTACCTGGACCGGCTGGACAAGTACATCGAGACGAGCCTGCTGCCCGCCTACAACCGGGGAGCCAGGCGCACGCCTTACCGTCCGTACATGCTGCTGTGGCAACGCGCCTTCAGGCTGGAACAGCGAGGAGACCGGGAGACAGGTCGGGCACTGCGCAAGCAGATGAAGACCATGCCCTCCCGCGATCCCGATGATCCGGGCTATCGGCGGCTGAACTACTGCCGCTACGCGGACGATTGGCTGATCGGGCTCACCGGACCGAAGCGGGAAGCCGAGGAGATCAAGGCCGACATCGGCCGGTTCCTGCACGACGAGCTCAACCTGGAACTGTCCGAGGACAAGACCCTGATTACGCACGGGCGGACGAGTGCCGCCCGGTTCCTCGGCTACGAGATCGTGATCCTGGACAACGACACCAAGCACGACCAGCGCGGTCACCGCAGCATCAACGCGCAGATCGGGCTGAAAGTGCCTGCTGACGTCATCCGCGCCAAGTGCCGCCCCTACATGCACCATGGCCGACCGGTCCGGCGGACCGAACGCACGGTCAACAGCGACTTCTCCATCGTCGCCCAGTACCAGGCCGAGTTCCGCGGGATCGCCGGTTATTACCAGCTCGCGTTCAACCTCCACCAACTCGACCGGCTGAAGCATGTGATGCAGCGCTCCCTGGTCAAGACGCTCGCGCGGAAGTACCGCGTCCGCGTCCCCAGGATCTACCAGCGCTACCGGACCGTGCTGAAGACGGACCAAGGTCCCCGCCGGGGGCTCCAGGTCACCGTCGAACGCGGTGAAGGACGACCGCCGTTGGTGGCGCAGTGGGGCGGGGTCTCACTGAAGCGAAAGATCAGGATCGGCAGCCTCGACGATCACCCGACACAGGTGTGGAACAGCGGACGCAGTGAAGTCGTCAAGCGCCTGCTCGCCGACACCTGCGAGATGTGCGGGTCGCATGACGGTGTCGAAGTGCACCACATCCGGCACTTGAAAGACCTGAACGTCCGGGGGCAGGCTCCCTAGCCCGCCTGGGCCCAGATGATGGCCGCGCGCCATCGGAAGACCCTGGTCGTCTGCCGTGTCTGCCACGAGGACATCCACTACGGCGGATGCCCCTCGCGGCAGAACTCATGAGAAGAAAAGGCACTGGAGAGCCGTGGTGCTCGGAAAGCGAGCATGCCCGGTTCGGTGGGGGGCCGTTGGAAAAGGGCCTGTTCACAGGCACCTCGCTGGCGGCCTACCCAACCGCACGTCCGGTTCGGCGAGAGGTCCGGAGAAACGGACCGGGAGCAATCCCGGCACCGCGCTCCGGGCCTACTCAGCGACCAGTAACGCGGCGTTATGAGCCGATGTCGAAGAGCGGGACGTCAGCGGATGCTGGTGGCGGGGCAAGTACCCGACCTACCGCGAGATCGCGGGCCGCACCTCGTAGTTCAGAGAAGCCTGTGTTCGTTGGCCGCTCAGATGGACCGACGAACTCCCGGCGGCACGGCGATCAACCTCGGCATGCCACGCATATCCGCAGCTCAACCCATCCGAGAGGAGGAGGGAACAGCTGTGCTGAGACAATCACTGGATGACCAGCAATGAGATCCGGTTCGACTGCCGGCACCGGGGCGACGGCGGCCCGCTCGTGATCGTCCCCCGCATCGGCGGAGCACCACTCACCGAGCTGATCGACGAGTTCGAGATCGCGGCCGGGATGCAGCCCGCAGGCGACGCCTACGGCGGTCTGATCCCGGAGTTTTTCCGGTTCGGCCCGATGCAGGACCACTTCCTCGGACGGTCCACCAACACGATGGGGCCGAAGACACCCGTTCTCGGTTGTGAATGCGGCGAGTGGGGATGCTGGCCTCTCATGGCCCGCATCACCACGCCAGCCGACCTCGTGATCTGGGACTCTTTCGAGCAACCCCATCGCAAGACCCGCGAGTACACGGCATTCGGTCCATTCCAGTTCGACCGTCAGCAATACGATGACGCTCTGCGCGTGCTGAACGCCGCAATCAACTCCGCCGAGACGTGATCCGCACCCGCCAGCGCCGGCGGCCGGGTCTTGTTTGTACAGGTCATCAGCGTTCCATGCAGGTGAGGGCTTCCAGGGTGGCTTTGACACCGCCGAGCTGGTCCAGGACCAAGCGGATCCATTCGTCGTCCGGGACCTTCCTGGCGTTCGGGGCGACGATCCCGGTGATGAAGTTGGTGACCCGGTGCAGCTCCGCCTGGAAGATCGCCCGCTCGTAGGAGATCCAGACCTCGCTCTCCTCCGACATCTGAAAGCCGTCCCGTCTGCTGTAGGTCACCGGAGGAAGACCCTCCTTGACCGCGACCTTCCGCAGGAACCTCAAGCCCGCCCAGACCTGCGACGGCGTGCGCTTGGTCGCCCGGCACAACTGGGGAAGCGTCAGCCCCGCCGGCCGTGCCTCCTGCAGAGCCTTGCGTACCGCCTGGCCGTGGACGTGGGCGGGCAGACCCGCCCCCATGACTACTGGCCCCGCAGCAACTGGGCGAGCTGTTCGTCCAAGTCGACCTGCCCGGTCGCGGCCGCGGTCTCGATCGGTTCATCGTGAGGTGCGCAGGCGACGGAGGCAGATGAGGCTGCAGGCCAGTTCGAGCAGGCCCTGATGGAGGTCGGCGCGTCTTTCGTAGCGGATCCGGAGCCGTTTGAACTGGTGCAGCCAGGCGAAGGCCCGTTCCACCACCCAACGCACCTTGCCGAGCCCTGAACCGTGGGCCACGCCGCGTCGGGCGATCATCGGCTTGATGCCGCGCTTCCACAGCAGGCGGCGGTACTTGTCGAAGTCGTAGCCCCGGTCGGCATACAGGTGCCGCGGCTTGCGGCGAGGCCGTCCTCGCAGCCCCCGGATCGGCGGGTCCGCGTCGAGCAGCGGCAGCAACTGGGTGACATCGTGGCGGTTGCCGCCGGTGAGCGTGACGGCGAGCGGGGTTCCATGCCGGTCGACTATCAGGTGGTGCTTGGAACCGGGACGGGCGCGGTCGACCGGTGAGGGGCCGACGTGATCCCCCTTTCAGGGCCCGGACATGCGAGCTGTCAACAGCGCAGTGCTCAAGATCCAGCAGGTCGGCGCGGCGCAGCTCGGCCAGCAAGGCTGCGTGCAGGCGCGGCCAGACGCCAGCCTCGGTCCAGTCCCGAAGCCGGCGCCAGGCCGTCACCCCGGAACAGCCGACCGTTTCGGCCGGGACGTCGCGCCAGGCGACACCGGTCCGCAGCACGAACATGACCCCGGCGAGTGCCGCCCGGTCGGGAACGCGCAGTCGGCCGGGGTAGCGGCGGCGACGCTCAGGAGCGGGCGGCAGGAGCGGAGCCACGCGCTCCCACAGGTCATCCGGAACAAGATCAGCATGCACCCGGACACCCTGCCCACGAAGATCACCGGGCACAAGACTTGCGAGTCAAGTCTTTCTGAAACGATCAGTTAGGGCGTGCAGATCTTTAACCTGTCCTCTTGATCTTGATTTGAGCAGGGCCGGAAGTGAGAAATGTTGCGAGGTCGGTTGGTGTGCGGAAGCGG
>NZ_JBHVST010000237.1:0-4585 GCF_042885015.1 Streptomyces sp. NPDC058086
TACGAGGGCCTGTGCCCGGCACGCCGAGAGCACGTACCTGACGCCGCAGGGCCCGCCCTCCGGGCGGACGACGGGAATTTGACGACAGGACCTAGGACTGGTCCTGTCCCGTGATTCCGGGTGGTCTGGTGCTTCCGCTGACGCCAAGTGGGGCCAGTGGCAGGGGCAGTTCGCTGTGGGCCCGATGGGGATTGTCCCGGTTCTGTCACGTGATCGTGTTGGGCCGGGGACGGCGGGAACCCTTCGCGGCACCGCTCGCTCTTTCTCCACGCACTGGAGCGGATCACGCACATCACGAGAAACTGGAGCAGCCCGTGGCAACGCCGAACATGACAGCGCGGCGCGCACTGGGGGCCTGTGCCGCCCTGATGGTCGGCGCCCTCACCCTGACCGGCTGCGGCGGCAACGCCAACGCCGACGCCAAGGACAGCAAGGACGGCGGCACCTCGGCCAAGACGTCCACGGCGAAGATCGTCATCTCGGCCAAGGACGGTGCGACGGACGCTTCCATCAACGCGACCGGCGTGAAGGTCAGCGACGGCAAGCTGACCGACGTCAAGATGACGGTGTCGGGGTCCGGGACTGCGGTGCCGGGGGCGATCACCGCGGACGGGAGCGGCTGGAAGCCGACGGCGCAGTTGGAGCGCGGGACCAAGTACCAGATCTCGGCGACCGCGAAGGACGCGAGCGGACGCACGGCCGCCGCCAACTCCATCTTCACGACGGTCTCCTCGAGCAACAGCTTCATCGGCACGTACACGCCCGACAACGGCACCACGGTCGGCGTCGGAATGCCGGTGTCGTTCAACTTCAACAAGGTGATCAGCAACCAGAAGGCCGTGCAGTCGCACATCACGGTCACCTCCAGCAGCGGGCAGCAGGTGGTCGGGCACTGGTTCGGCTCGCAGCGGCTCGACTTCCGGCCCGAGGCGTACTGGAAGGCCGGTTCCAAGGTCACGATGAAGATCGACCTGGACGGCGTCGAGGGCGCGAACGGCGTCTTCGGGGTGCAGAAGAAGACGGTCACCTTCACCATCGGCCGCTCCCAGGTCTCCACGGTCGACGTCAACACGCAGACCATGACGGTCGTACGTGACGGCACGACGCTCAAGACGGTGCCGATCTCGGCGGGCAGCCCGGAGCACACCACGTACAACGGCCAGATGGTGATCTCCGAGAAGTTCGTCCAGACGCGGATGAACGGCTCGACGGTGGGCTACGGCGGCGAGTACGACATCCCGGACGTGCCGCACGCGATGCGACTGACGTCTTCGGGGACGTTCATCCACGGCAACTACTGGTACAACCGCGGGAACCCGCCCTTCGGACGGCAGGGCACCAGCCACGGATGTGTCGGTCTCGCCGATGTACAGGGCGCGCAGGGCGACACCAGCGCGCAGTGGTTCTACGACAACTCTCTCGTCGGGGATGTCGTAGTGGTGAAGAACTCGCCCGACAAGACCGTCTCGCCGGACAATGGACTGAACGGCTGGAACATGTCCTGGAGTGCGTGGACCGCGGGAAGTACGGTCTGACCTGGGGCCGTTGACGTCACGGCGGGCCGCGCGGGAACTTGCCGCGCGGCCCGCTCGTTTTCTGTCCGTACGTTTTCTCGGTTCGCAGGATTGATGTCCGACCGAGGGGCTACGGTATGCACCCACAAGGTGACATGCAGCAACGCCGGGAGAAGCCTTGAGCGTTCCGTACGAGACAGCAGCGTACGAACCACCCGAGTCGCCCGAGTCTCCGGAGGAGCACCTCGAGCGGCTCCTCGGCCGTGCCCTGAACTCCTTCGAGCTGCCCGACGAGACGATAAGGCAGCTCGACTGCGCGCTGGCGCACGACAGTTCGCTGCACTCCGCGCACCACAGCGCGGGGCTGCACCGCGAGACGTACCGGCACACCTGGCTGCTCGCCGACGGCTCGGCGGTCACGTTGTGGGAGCTCGTGCACAACACGGCGCTCGGGAGTGAGCCGCAGCACGAGGTGTATGTCGACGAGGAGGAGCTGCGCGCCGCCACGGCCCGGCTGCCGCTGCCGCCGGACGCTCCGGACTTCGAACTGCCCGTGATGGTCCATCTGCCGCCGGTCCCCGAGCCGCGGCACGTCTACCTGACGGACGACTCGGCGGATCACGCGCGGCGGCTGCTGCGGCGGGCGGAGAACGCGGACCGGCCGGGAGCCGACATCACGACGCTGCTGCTGCGCACCGCGTTCGCGCACCAGATCACCCAGGCCTTCGGGCGCCCCTGCCGGGCGGGCCAGGTCGGGCTGTGCTTCTCGCTCTACGAGCACGCGTTCCTGCTCCGCGACGGCCAGGAGATCTCCCTGTGGGAGGTCGAACACACGGCGACGCCGGACGGCCGGCACATGTGCGAGGTCTATCCGACGGAGCACGCGGCGCGGGCCGCCATGGAACGCCGGGCGGCGCGGCTCGCCTAGGTCCTGTCGTCAAATTCCCGTCGTCCGCCCGGAGGGCGGGCCCTGCGGCGTCATGGGGGTCCCCCCTGCTCGAACGGAGTCGAGAGCTTGGGGGAGCGTGCTCTCGGCGTGCCGGGCACAGGCCCTCGTACTGGACGTACTTGGGTCTGTGCCCGGTGCGGCGAAGGGGGTCCCTCCCTGTTCGAGCGAAGCCGAGAACTTGGGGGCGCGTGCATGGCGTCGCGGGGCAGACGGGAATTTGACGACAGGGCCTAGGGCCTGTCGTCAGGGGCGGCTGTCGCTGAACTGGCGTACCAGGCCCGCGAACGCGGCGTGTTCCTCGGGGGTGAGTTCCACGGACTCCGCGGCGGGGCCCGACCGGCGCTGATGCGGCATGGCGCGGAGCAACTGTCCGTGGTGACGCACGGCGACCTCGGTGCGGGCGCGGCGCAGCAGGCGGGACAGGCCGACGACCCAGATGACGGTCGCGAGGGCGAGGACGGCCACGCCCATCAGCTGGAGGATCGACACATGCTCAGGCATGCCCTCCAGTAGACACCACGGTCCGGGACTTTGGCCCCGGACCGTGACGTATCTCGCAGATGCCCTAAAAGGGCGAGTAGTTGACCGTTCAGGCCGCGACCGGCTCCTTGGAGTCGACCTTCGCCGCTATCGCGGTGTCGGCGACCCCCGCACCGGTCCCCTCGGGGGCCTGCTTGCGCCTGCCCTTCAGGACGACCACCAGGGCGGTGGTGACACAGACACCGGCCGCGACGGCGATCAGGTAGAGGAACGGGTTGCCGATCAGCGGGACCACGAAGATGCCTCCGTGCGGGGCCCGCAGCGTGGCACCGAAGGCCATCGACAGGGAGCCGGTGACCGCGCCGCCCACCATGGCGGAGGGGATCACGCGCAGCGGGTCGGCGGCCGCGAACGGGATCGCACCCTCCGAGATGAAGGAGGCGCCCAGTACCCAGGCCGCCTTGCCGTTCTCCCGTTCGGTCTGGGTGAAGAGCTTGCCGCGCACGGTCGTGGCGAGCGCCATGGCCAGCGGCGGAACCATGCCCGCCGCCATCACTGCCGCCATGATCTTCATCGCCGAGTCGCTGGGGCTCGCGACCGCGATACCGGCGGTGGCGAAGGTGTACGCGACCTTGTTGACCGGGCCTCCGAGGTCGAAGCACATCATCAGGCCGAGCAGAGCGCCGAGCAGGACGGCGTTGGTGCCGGTGAGGCCGTTGAGCCAGTCGGTCATGCCCTTCTGCGCGGAGGCGATGGGCTTGCCGATGACCACGAACATCAGGAATCCGACGATCGCCGCGGAGATCAGCGGGATCACCACCACCGGCATGATGCCGCGCAACGCCGGCGGGATCTTCACCTTCTGGATCCCGATCACCACACCACCGGCGATGAGACCGGCGGCCAGACCTCCGAGGAAGCCCGCGTTGATGTTGAACGCGATCGCGCCGCCGACGAAGCCGGGCACGAGACCCGGGCGGTCCGCCATGCCATAGGCGATGTAGCCGGCCAGGACCGGGACGAGGAAGCCGAAGGAGACGACGCCGATCTGGAACAGCAGGGCGCCCCAGCTGTCCGTCTGGGTCCACACGAAGTGGTCCATGACCGACGGCGCCTTGTTGACCGTCCAGCCGCCGATCGCGAAGCCGAGGGCGATCAGCAGACCGCCCGCGGCGACGAACGGGACCATGTAACTGACGCCGGACATCAGCCACTTGCGAAGCTTGGTGCCGTAGCCCTCGGTGGAGTCGCCGGAGCGCTCCACCGGCGTACCGGGCGCGGAGCCCGCGCTGACCTCGCCGCGCGCGGCCTTGCCACGCACCTCGGTGATCAACTCGGTGGGCTTGTTGATGCCCGCCTTCACGCCGACGTCGACGGTGGGCTTGCCGGCGAACCGGCCCTTGTCCCGTACGGGCACGTCGTGCGCGAAGATCACACCGTCCGCGGCCGCGATGACTGCCGGGTCGAGCCGGGTGAAGCCGGCCGAGCCCTGCGTCTCGACGACGACCTCGACGCCCGCCTCGCGGCCCGCGTTCTCCAGCGACTCGGCCGCCATGTAGGTGTGCGCGATACCGGTGGGGCAGGAGGTGACGGCGACGATCCGGAACGGACGCTCGCTCGTGGTGGTACCCGTGGCGGTGTC
>NZ_JBHVST010000238.1:0-4478 GCF_042885015.1 Streptomyces sp. NPDC058086
GCTCAAGCTGGTCGACGAGGAGGAGCTGAAGGAACGGGCGCACCTGCGCGCCCCGCGTCCCTCCGAAGGCTGACCCGCGAGATCGACAAGAGTGCAAAGTTCCGGAACACCGAGAGTCCGGGGCCGATACCCAGACCGCGCCGCCACCATGGCAGGCAGCGTCGGCCTGCTCATCCTCGATGCCACCGTGCTCACCGGCGTCGCGCTGATAGCTCCGGGCCTCGCCTGGCCCTTCCTGGCTGCGGCGCTCGCCAGCCTCACCAGGATCGGCCGACCCTGCGCGTCCTGCCGCGCATCCTCACCGGCTGAAGTTGACCGTGTCCTCGGCAGCACGGCGCGGGCCAGGCACGCTGGCCCCCACGTTCCAGTCCGACGACAACTTCGGCCGCATCCTCGCCGCATACGGCGGGATCTTCGTGGCAGGGTCGATCGCCTGGGGCATGGTCGCAGACGGATACCGTCCCGACCGCTGGAACCTCATCGGGATCCTGGTGCGCCCCGTAGCCACTGAACTACTCCTGATCCACCGCGAGGTGGCCTTTCCGCCTCAGCCGTTGGCGCGACTGCTGGAGCTGACCGCTCGGGCGAGAGGTCGGATGCCAGCCGAGGCTGTCATCGCTCGATTCAGCGATGGCGCCACACCTGTTGCACCCGATATCGTCAACAGCACCGGCGCTGATCTGCACCAATTCGTCGAACCCCACCTCGCGCCACACCTCTTGCCCCAGAGAATTCCTGGTCGTCGAGCAGGAACACCCGGATCGGGACTTGCTCCGTGAAGGTTCGTGTCTCGATCATTGCGACCACTCGGTCCCTCGGGACGGACAGGCTGCGGACTGCCCACGAAGCCGATCATCACCCGCAGGCCACGGAAGCAAGAGGGCCGACCTGGCCCCGTTCATTTCATCGAGTGTCCCTGCGCCTCACGCGGACCCTTGCCGTGGGCGAGGTCGAACTCCACGTCCACCACGCCCTCGACGGCCCGTACCAGACGCGCGGCCACGGCTACCAGGGACGTGTCGCGGACCCTCCCTGTCAGCGTGGCGACTCCGTCGTGCACGTCCACGTGGATGCTGGAGGCCGGCAGCGGGAAGAGGTACGCCACGATTTCGCGGCGGACCTCCTCGGCGATGTCGTCGTCCTTGCGCAGGAAGACCTTGAGCAGGTCGGCACGGCTGATCACGCCTTGCAGCAGACCCGCCTCGTCGACCACGGGCAACCGCTTGACCTTCTCATGAGCCATGATTCGCGCGGCCTCGGCCAGGGTGGCGTTCGCCTGGACGGTGATTGCGGGCGAGGACATCAGTTCCCCGGCGGTCAGCGCGCCGGCCTTCGCCACCTCGGCGGGGCGCAGCAGTGCGTAGCCTTTCTCGGGGCTGTCCCGCAGTTCCTCCGTGGGCAGCAGGTCTGCCTCGGAGACCACACCGATGACCCGGCCCTCGCCCTCGAGCACGGGCAGGGCGCTGACCCGCCAGTCCTGCATCATCCCCATCATGTCCTTGAACGAGGCCCACCGGCCGACGGTGGCGACGTTGTGGGTCATGACATCGCTGACGATGTGCGGGGTGCCGTACATGATGACTCCGTGTGCTCGTCGTTGAGCGGTCCTGCCACTACCAGCGTGTGCCGATGCGAACGGGTGGGACAGGGGTCTCTCGGCCCCCAACCGGGCCATTCGGCCTCCCGCCGACCTCGCCCGGGAGGTCACCGCTCGCGGCACCACGCCTCGTACGGGGCGAGCGCGGTCGGCAGTGTCAGGAAGATGCGGTCCGTACCCACGGAGTCGGAGAGGCCGTACGCCTGCAGGTCGTCCAGCAGGTCCTGTCTGACCCGGGCGAGGGTGGACACGATGCCGCGGCCCGTGAGTTCCCGGCGCAGGCCGTCGACGGCGTCCAGGGCCGTGATGTCCACCTCGGCGATGGCCTCGGTGTTCAGGACGAACCGGCGGACCGGCTCGGTCCGTTCGTCGACCACGGCCACGAGGAACACCAGCGTGGTGGCCGACAGCGCCACGGTGGCGGGGTGAACGTGCGACAGATGCCTGAGGAACGAACACAGTTGGGGCAAGAACTCCGAGCTGCCCGACCGCACACCCGTGAGCCGGGGCAACTGGTCCACCGCCATGATCCCGGGCGCCCCCAGTGGGTGCAGGGCTCCACCGCCTCGTGGTTCCGGGCCAGTAGGTCGGTTGGTCCCGTTCAGGGACGTCTGGCCCCTGACCTGACCGCGACCGCTTCACCACGCTGGAATCGAATGCTTACCCGGAGGTGGAGCCCATGTCCCGAACCGTCACCGTAGGTCTCGACGGATCGACCGAGAGCCGGGCCGCCGCCGAGTGGGCGGCGCGCGAAGCGCTGCTGCGTGGCCTGCCGCTGAAGATCGTGCACGTCCATGAGTCACTGCCCAAGCACGTGGACCCGCTGCCGGACGACGAGACCCACCAGCGTTGGACCGAGCGGCTACCGATCGAGGCCGCAGAAGGCATCCGTCTCCGGCACCCCGGCATCGAGGTGATCACCGAGCAGCTCACGGGAACCGTGGCCGACATCCTGTGCGAGGCGGCGGGCTTCGCCGACCTGCTGGCGCTGGGCTCGCGGGGGCTCGGCGGCATCGGTGGGTTCATGGTCGGATCGATGAGCCTGGCCGTCGTGGCCCGCGCGGAACGACCAGTGGTGCTGGTGCGGGCGGGCGAACAGGCCGCCGACGAGCACACGATGGATCCGGCGGGCGTGCCGTCCACTGCGACGCCCTTCAGGCCTGTGGTGCTCGGCCTCGACATGGATCACCCGGACGACACCCTGCTGGAGTTCGCCTTCGACGCCGCCACGCGCCGGGAGGCGCCACTGCGGGCGGTGTACGGCTGGCCCGAGCCACCCACCTCCTTCTACCGCTTCCCCGGCGACGCCGAACTCTACGACTCGCTCGAGCGCAAGCATTCCGCCGCCCTGACCGAGGTGCTGCGTCCTTGGCGGCAGAAATTCCCGGGCGTCGAGGTGATCGAGGCGAGCCGGCGCGGCAGCGCCGCGCAGGTGCTCGTCAACGCGGCCCGCGACGCCTCCCTGGCGGTCGTCGGCCGCCGTATCCGCACCAGTTCCCTCGGTGCTCACATCGGCCATGTCACCCATGCGGCCCTGCACCACATCACTACTCCCATCGCCGTCGTAGCGCACGGCTGACGCGGCACTCTGAACCGGAGAACCCATGAATGCGGCGATCGTAAGGGCCTTCGGTCAGCCGCCGGCCGCCGGGAAACGTCCCGACGGCCGGCCCGGAGCCGTCCTGGCCCGCATGCGCATCAACGCCTCCAGGCTGTGCAAGCCGCGGTCGGCGCCTTCGGCCGAGTCGGCGGCCCACGACGCCTCCGCCGTCCGCATCGCCCCGCTGACGTGGGCGAAGCTGTCCCCGGACACGCCGACGCCCAAGTGCGCAGTCGCCGGGCTCTACCCAACCGTGGGACCGTGAGCAGCATGGACCTTCCGATCATCGTTGGCATCGATGGTTCCGAGCCGAGCCTGAGGGCGGTGGACTGGGCGGCCGACGAGGCCGCCCTGCGCGGAGCCGGACTCCGGTTGGTGTACGCGTCGTTGTGGGAGCGCTACGAAGGCGCCTGCCTCGCACATGACCTGGGCAAGCCGTCGGAGGAGGTGATGGCGCAAGACATCGTCGACACCGCCGAGCGCCGAGCCCATCGCCGACAGCCGGGCGTGAAGGTCACCACAGATCTACTCCCCGAGGAGCCGGAGTACGCGCTCGTGAGGGAGAGCCGGACGGCCCTCGCCATGGTGGTGGGGTGCCGTGGTCGCAGCGGCTTGACCGAGACGCTCCTGGGCTCCGTCAGCGTCATGGTGGCGGGGCACGCGCACTGTCCGGTCATCGTGTTGCGCGGCAGCCACGACAACCAGGCACGCTCGGGAGTGCGCGGCCGCATCCTCCTGGGAGTCGGTGAGAAGCCGGCGGCTACAGCCGCTGTGCGGTTCGCCACCGAAGAGGCCCTGTTGCGCGGCGTCCCGCTGGAGGCCGTACGGGCCTGGCGTCGGCCCGTACACGAGACCACCGGCCACCCGCTGATCGTCGGCGAACCGGCCCACCTGTACGAGCAGCAGGCCGTGGAAGCGCTGGAAGAGGCGCTGCGCGACGTACCGGAGGGCTTGCAGGTACAGCGGCGCACGGTCGAGGCCCGAGCCCGCGACGCCCTCCTGGCCGCTTCTCGCGAGGCCGATCTGCTGGTGGTCGGCGCACGGCGCCGCCACGGCCACTTCGGCCTCCAACTCGGCCGCGTTACCCACGGAGTACTGCACCGCGCCGCGTGCCCGGTGGCCGTCGTACCGGAACCTGCCTGACCTCGACCAGGACACTCACCATCCCGTCCCGGTCCGCGCCCACGCCATCCTCTGAATCTTCGCAGGGAATCCCGGCCTTCAGGCCGGGCGGGAATGCGATCCTCGGCCCGGAGGCGCGAAGCGCCGGAGATCACTGCG
>NZ_JBHVST010000239.1:0-4460 GCF_042885015.1 Streptomyces sp. NPDC058086
CGCGGCCGCTTCGTCTTTGTCTGCCATGACTCGTCCGATCCGCCCGGCCCGAGGGCCCGAGGGCGAGCCCCGGGCCAGGCTTCCACATCACGGACTTACACGATCTTTCAGACACGCTCAGCCACGCCGGTACTGCTCAGCGGCCTGCCGCACGAAAGCGTGGAGATGGAAGCATGAGCGGGAGGAGTGGTGGCGGAGCAATCTGGAGTTCGCTGCCGCCTTGCGCGAGGGCCGTCCGTACCGCCGGCCGAAGAAGCGGTGCCCGGTCTGCAAGGGCTGGTGGTTCGTCGGCGAGGTCACGGGCGTCAACCGCAAGCGGGTAGGCGCCCTGTACTGCTCCCCGAGGTGCCGCACCCGGGCCTATCGCCAGAGGCAATCGCGTTCAGAACGCGTCACGCCGTGACGCCTTCGTGTGACGCTATGGGGCTCGAAACCGGCACCTGCCGTGCTGCGTAGGGGTAGCCGTGGGGGCAGGTTGGTGGTGGGGCGACCCGGCACTGCCCGTCCCCCGTTGTGGTCCGGGCCGCTCCACCGCCAGGTCGGTCGCCGGCCCGCTCCGTATCGTCAGCGCGCCGGCAGGCCCCCTGTGGCGTGCCTGTCGACGGCAGACGTCATTTCACAAGAGATCGCGTACCGGGACCGACCCTGATGCGCGACGGCTGAGAACCTGATTTGAGTGCAGCTCGGATGGAGTGATCGTTCGGGCAGGTTTCGTCAGGTCGTGGCTGAGCGCCATAGCCAGCGGAGCGCATCGGGGAGTAGGACTCCGCCGTGGTTGGGGCTGTGGCCACCGTCGCCGAGGACGAGACGGAAGTCGTAGCCTGCTTCCGCGAGAGCGGCTGCCACACTCAGATTGCTGGCGAGCCAGTTCCTTTCGGGCCCGTTCCAGTTGAGGTCTCGGTGGCCTGCTTGCATGAAGATGCGCAGCGGTTTGCGGGGGGCGTTGGGGATCAGGGCAGGGTACGGGTTTCCGTTCGGCATCTGCGTGAAGCTGGAGAGGTAGCAGATGACTCGCCGGAACTTGTCCGGGCGCATCCACGCAGCCGTGAAGGCGCAGTTGCCGCCGCTGCTGCCACCGCAGATGCCCCATTGGTCGGCGTCCTCGGCGATCGAGTAGCGCCGTGTGACCTGGGGGAGGATCTCAGTCAGGAGAAAGGTGACGTAGCGGTCGTCGAACGCGTCGTACTCGGCGTTGCGGTTCTTCGATTGTTCGGAGTTCTTGAGGACGCCGGGGTCGACGAAGACGCCGATAGTGACCGGGATCTCGCCGCGGTGGATGAGGTTGTCCAACACGATGGCGCCGCGGACCTGCCCGTCCGGGTCCAGGTACCACCAGCCGTCCTGGAACACCATCAGCGACGCGGGTTCGGAGGGGTCGTATTGCGCGGGCACATGAACCCAGTACCGCCTCGTGGTGCCGGGGTAGATCGTGCTCTCGCACCAGTCGAACTCCACGGTCGAGCCGGCTGGGACGCCCGGCTGTATATCCGAATCGGGCCCGTAGGCGTAGCGAACGTCTTGCTGGTCGATGGGGAGCGGACGAAAGGGCAGCTCGATGGTCACGTCCGCACCCTAGAGATGCTGTCCGATCGTCTCAAAGGGATTGTGTGCGGTTTGTTCGGATCGACGGCCGCGATCAAGAGGTGAGGGCGTAAGTTCGCTGGTCGGGGGTGGGGTAGAGGCGTTCGTGCTCGCGGGCGGGGATGTCCACCAGCTGACGAGGGTGGGACTGTCAGACGTGAGCGCTAGCGTGTGTGGCCATGGCTGACATCTTTGAACTCATGCTCACGCTGGACCTGCGCGACGAATTGTCGGAGGAGGAGCTCGCGGAGCTCCAGTGGCACCTCGGGCTGGGCCCCCAGCCGAAGGTCCTCCGAATCGTGACCGATTTTCCGTTTGTAGTGGAGGATGATCATGGGGAGCTCATCGTCGAGGACCATCCTGAGCCTCTTCTGAGCCACCACGGCGAGGCGTTCAAGGTGGGCGGTGCACTTGTCTCGGTCCTGTTGCGCAAGCAGGACACCCGACATAATGCCTGGGCTCTGACCAGCCGGCAGGAGATCCACCCCGACGACCTCGAGCGCACTGGCGAACTGCTCACCTGGCTTGCGAACAAGGCTGGCGATTTTCACCGACGCCCCGATGGCAGCGTCCACCTGGGATGGTCCCGGTTCTATGAAGAGCGTCAGCCTGAGCCGCTGGTGGTGCGTGACGGCATAGTCATCTGGCCGTCGTAGCTGGGTCTTTCCTTTGCCAGCTGGGGGTGGCGCCTTTCCGAGCGAGGCGTCTGGCCATGAGGCTGATGGCTGCCCAGGTGATCAGTGCCTCGGAGTGCTGGACGAGACGCTCGTAGTCCCGGGCATGGCGGCGGGCACGCATCATCCAGGCCAGGCTACGTTCCATCGCCCAATCACACTGCGCATGGGCCGGCCCCGGAAGCGCCAACGACCGGGCCTTCAGTTCGGGGCGCGTAATCACTTGGGGCGCCGGCCCGCAGCCGGGACTCGACCTGGTCACCGAGCCAGGGAAGACACCGAGTGCGCCCATTGAGACGTTCGTTCTCCATCCTGGGGTGGACCTGGGCTGTCCACCCCAGAGCCGATCCGCCCTACGCCGCCGCTCTGCTGGAATATGCGTCGTGTCTGCCGTGACTGCGACGTTGCCCCGCATCTGGCCCAGCCCGGGCGGCAAACCCCTTCCGTCGACGGGGACGGCCGAGGTCTTCCGCGCTGCGTTCTTCTTCCTCGGCCGGGTCTACCTCCAGCAGCAGCGCGCCTACAGCCCGCTCGCCACGGGTCTCGCCTTCCTGCCGGTCGCCGTGGCCACGGGTATCGGCGCCCACCTGGGATCGCAGCTGGTCGGCCGCATCGGCAGCCGTACGACCGCGGTGGCCGGCCTGGTGGTTACGGCGGCCGGAACGATGCCGCTGGTCTGGCTCCCCGCGGACGGCAGCGTGTACGCGCGGCTAATGCCCGGCCTGGTCATCGCCTCGTTCGGCATCGGCGTCGCCTTCGTCACCGCCATCACCACCGCGCTCACCCTGGTCGCCCCGGAAGAGGCGGGACTTGCTTCCGGGGTCGTCAACACCTTCCACGAAGTGGGCGGTTCGATCGGCGTCGCCGTGCTGTCCACCGTCGCCGCGTCCGGCATCGAACACGGGGCGGCCGACGGTTTCACCAGCGCCTTCACCCTCAGCGCGATCACCGCCGCGGCGAGTGCGCTGATCGCCCTCGCCCTCGTACCGCACAGCAAGCCGCAGACGACCGGCGGCCCGCACGCGCACTGTGGTGACTGCCGAACCAGCGTCGCGGCTAACGCTTGGCCTGGGTGATCCGCCACAGCCGACGCGGAAGTTCGCCCTCCTCGAAGGCGTCGACGCGGTGCCTCTTCCAGCCCTGGGCGAGGCTCTTCAAGAGGTCCTCGTCGAAGAAGTGGACGGCGAAGCCGCCGTGTTCGTAGATGCCGTCGCCGTGGTCGATGCCTTTCCCGTAGTGGGCGTCGCCGGTGTGGCGGACGGTGTAGACGAGGAGGCCGCCCGGGCGTAGGACCCGGGCAATCTCGTCCATGGCGGCCCGGATCTCCTTCGTGGACAGGGCCATGCACAACAGCATGTGGGCGAACACGGCGTCCACGGAGGCGTCGGGCACCGGCAGCGGGTCGCGTACGTCGTGGAGGGTGGTCGTGATCCGGTCGGCGAGGCCGGATTCCCGGGCGGTTGCGGTGAGTTGCTCCAGGGCGGTGGCACTGAAGTCGGTGGCGTGCACGGTGAAACCCTTGCGGGCGAAGAACAGGGCGTCCCGGCCGTGCCCCGCGCCGAGTTCGAGCACCGTGCTTGCGCCGGCGGCACGGAAGACCTCGGCGGCATGACGTGCGGGTTCGGATGGCTCCGTGCCGTACATCTGCGGGTGCTGGGTGTAGGTCGCCTGCCAGTGGGCGCGCTGGGCATCGGCCACGGGCTTGTCGTTCGGGTTCTTCTGATCGTCCATGTTCGCCTCGTCGGTGCAGTGGGGGAGGGTGCCGGTGCCCTCCCCGGCACCCTCCCCGGGGAGTGTCAGTTCTTGCCGAGAAGCTTGTTCATCTCGGTGATCTCGGCGGTCTGCGCGGTGCTGATGCCGTCGGACATGGACGTGGCGGGACCGTATTTGCCCTTGTCCTTCTCGGTGGTGGCCATCTCTGTGACTCCTCCCCCTCATGAATGAGGGAGCTTCTCGCTATGCCGGTGTGGCGTCGCGCCGGACCAGCCCGGCCCGTAGAACGTTGATCGCGCCCACCGTGTCCGCGTGCGCGGTGTGGTCGCACGAGACGCAGTGGAACTTTTCCTGAGTGGGCCGGTTCTCCGCTGAGACGTGCCGGCATTCGGGGCAGGTCCGGGAGGTGTTGCGGGGGTCCACCGCTATCACTTGCCGTCCGGCTCCTTCCGCCTTGGCGGCCAGGATCGCGAGGAACACCCCCCATCCGGC
>NZ_JBHVST010000240.1:0-4420 GCF_042885015.1 Streptomyces sp. NPDC058086
CCACGACAACACACACAGCCAGCCTGGCACCGTCAACCAGTCGACGCCACAGGCAAGTTGAAGTGATCACCGGCTACGAAAATCTTGGAAGAGCCGCTCGCTTTACAGACCCCGCAGGCAGCAGGCGCGATACGCCAGCATGCTGACCTGCCGTGATCGGGGTCATGGTCGGGGTTATCCCCCGCCGTAGTTGGGCCCACGGTGTGCCTACTCGGCGGTGCGGTCGGGGACAGGGAGGTCGGGGATGTACGGGCTCGAACCGGTGGTCGTCCGGCTGGCGTCGATGGTGGCCCAGACGGTCGCGAAGTCGATGCTAACGCCGAAGCCAGGGGCTGGTTTAGTAGCGGATCCGCTGCGACCGCTGCCGAAGCCGGCGGGGCCGGAGAAGCTGGCACGGGCCCTCGCGGACCGCATCGCGGCCGCGTACGCTTCGGGGCCGGAGCACGAGAGGCTGGCGGCGGTGGCGGCCGTCCAGGACACGTTCGCCACGGCGGGCCCGCTTGATGCGAAACGGTTGTTCGCCGCGGACCTCGAACCTGTGCGCCTGGCCGACGAACTGCGGCGCCCCGCGGCGGACCTGGGGGAACGCGCCCGCGACCTGTACGGGGAACTGCTTCGGCTGTGTTGTGCGCACTTGGTGGAGCAGCTCACGGCCCATCCGACGTTCACGGCGCGGGCAGCGGTGGAGCACACGCAGCGGACCGGGGCCCTGTTACGGGAACGGGCCGTTCTGGGACCGGTCGGGGACGCCGCCGCGCTCGTCTTCGAGCAGCGGTATGCCGACTTCGTCGCCGGCACGCATTCCCGGTTGGAATTGTTCGGGGTCACCCTGGGCGGCCGGGGCGTGCGGAATGGCCGCTGGACACGCCGCATATCAGCCTCGCGGTGGACGACGAGCTTGCCTGTGAGCCACACCGCGAGACGCTCGCTGCACTGACACGGGGGCGGACCAGCCACTGACACGAGAGCGGGACATCTGCTGTTTCAGCCGAGGCGGCGACTGAGGAGGGCAAGGCCGGCTGCCGCTGCGCGGTGCTGGTAGGTGCGCAAGCCGGGGGCGCCGGGAGGTGCGGGCTTACGGGCGTTGCGGTGCCAGTGGCCGGTGAGTGCGGCAAGGAACGCGGTAGTGGTATCGGGGTTTCTGGCGGTGTCGGGGTGCTCGTGGAGCAGTCGGGAGATGTCTGCGGGCGTGTGTCCGGCGAGGATGAGTTGCGGCGCGAGGGAGGCGGCGTCGAGACAGGCCGGGCCGGTGGTGGCGTGTGCCCAGTCCACGAAGGTCACGCCAAGGTGGTGGTCGCGGACCATGTTGTCGGCCCGCAGGTCGCCGTGAACGATCCGGTCGCCGCGGGCAAGAACGGGCCAGGCCGCTTCCAGTTCGGCGAGCTGCGGCAGGCGGTCACGGGCGGCGGGGGCGAGGTCGGCCGGCGGGTCTGAGAGCAGTTCGTCCCAGCCGTGCAGGGACGCCGCCGTGGAGGGCGCGGTGCTCACCGCCGCGGCGTACGGCCCCGGGGCGGGACTGGAGGTGAGATTGTCCAGGAGAGCCCAGGTCTGCCCGGCGTCGGCGGAGGCCGGGGACAGGTCGGGATGCGGGCCGTCCAGGTGGGCCATGACGACAGCGGTCCAGCCGGCCGCGCGGTGGATGCCCAGCAACTCCGGGGCCGGGGCACCAGGCGGCAGCGCGTCCAGGACGGCGGCCTCGTGGACGTTGGCGGCGGTCAGCGGGTCGTCGTCGGGGGCCGCCTTGACGAAGACCCGTCGGCCGCCGGCCAGACGGAGCGCGGCGGCGAGCTGGTGGCCGAAGCCGCCTGCGGGAGTGACCGCGTCGGTGACGGCCGTGCCCAGGGCGTCTTCGAGGCGGGCGCGCAGCGGCGGGGGGACGTCGGTCCATTGCAGACGGCCGCTGGTGGGCGGTACAGGCATCGGGGCAGCTCTCAGAGGTCCGGAAAAACGGTGGCGGGGTGATGGGGTGCGCGCCGAGCCGGACCCAGAGTCGGGGCTGAGGAACGGGGTCCTCAGTGCTCCAGCTCGACTCCGAGCGCTAAGGCGTGTCTCTTCGATCAGTTAGCTCGTTGTTCTGGCCATGATGAGTCGGGGGGATCTGGCGGACGATGAGTGGGCTGTGCTGGAGCCTCTGCTGCCGGTCAGCAACAACCGGTGGGGCCGGTGGCGGGATCACCGGCAGGTGATCAACGGGATCATTCACCGGCTGAGCACGGGCGTACAGTGGCGTGAGCTGCCCGAACGCTTCGGCCCGTGGAAGACCGTCCACAAACGGCACGCGCTGTGGTCGGCCGACGGAACCTGGGAGATGCTCCTGCGGCACGTCCAGGCCGCCGCCGACGCCGAGGGCGACATCGACTGGAACATCAACATCGATTCCACGGTCGCCCGTGCTCATATCAGCACGCAGCGGGCGCGCCCAAGGATCCACCGGCGTTGCTGCCGGACTCTTCAAAAGGGGCTCCGCGAAGATCGGTTCAGCATCTGTCGGCAGTGGTGAGCCTGCGCGACCTGCTGGAGGAGGCGGTGCGGCAGGCGAAGCACTCGGCCGTTCCCGCGGCGGCCTGACCTGCAAAATTCACATTGCCGCGGAAGGCCGCTGCCGCCCACTGGCTTTGCTCGTCACGCCAGGCCAGCGGGCGGACTGCACCCAGTTCGAGCCGGTCATGGACAAGATCCGCGTTCCCCGCCGGGGACCCGGCCGTCCTCGTCGCAAGCCGGACAGTGTGAGTGCCGACAAGGCATACAGCAACCGTAAGATCCGCGCCTACCTCCGCAAGCGAGGCATCCGGCATGTGATCCCGGAGAAGAAGGACCACAAGGCCGCACGTCTGCGCCGGGGGTCACGCGGCGGACGGCCCCCGGGCTTCGACAAGGCCCGGTACAAGGAGCGCAACACGGTGGAGCGGGCCATCGGGAAGTTGAAGCAGTTCAGAGCCGTCGCCACCCGCTACGACAAGCGCGGATACGTCTACCTCGGCACCGTGACCGCAGCCGCACTCCTCATCTGGCTCCGCTCATAGCCCGGAGAATTTGCTCACTCCTGGGACTTGAGGTCCTCCAAACCGGCCGCGACCAGCAGCGGGGTGAACTCCACAACGCTGTGCGTGGCGACACCGTTGAGGACATACGGATCGGTGGCGAGAAGGCGGTCAAGTTCTTCGGTGGGCATCCGGGGGGCGAGGTAGACACCACCGACCAGAGGCACCTGGCGCCCGGCCACCAGAAGCAATTGCCGGGATATGAGCTGGTTCAGCCAGTCGCCGTGGGCCGGTCTCCATCGGTCCACTTCATCCAGCGGTGCCGTGTAGGTCACTGTGACAACGAACATGCCCGGACCGTAGCGGAACATCAAGCACTGCCGCGATCACATTCCATGATCCGGGAGACAGGCCCTAGTCGCCGCATCACGCGCATGTACCTGTGTCCTCTGGGTGCAGAAGGCAAAGGGGCGCCCGTAGGGGCGCCCCCCACTGTAGTGGGGCTGTGGAGTCACACGCTGTCGATTGGGAGCAGGTGGCGCAGGAGGGACGGCCCGATGCCGGCGGACTCGGGCAGGAGGTGAACGGGTCCGGCCACGCGGAGAACGGCGGGCGCGTGCCAGCCCCAGACCGCTCCGAGCGCGAGGACCCCCGCGCTGCGGGCCGCGGTCATGTCGGTGGGACTGTCCCCGACGAACACCGCAGGCCGCACGCAAGCAGTGGCCGGACGCCGTCGGCACCCAGTAGGCCCTGTACACCCTCACCGGCAAGAGCCACCCCCGCGGCATGGCCATCAAGGTGTTCCGCAGCAGCGGCAAGGCGATCGATGCCGGACGCACCGCCGTGGACGATGGCGCCCTCGCCGACGACGGCGCCATCGCCGCCGTGGTCATCGGCTCCGACCACCAGGCCGTGTGGGCCTGCTCCTTCAACGACGGCACCTGGGCGCCGGAAGAGATCACCCTGCCCGAGGACCTGCTGACCGTGCCCGCCACCGGCGAGGCCGGGCAATGACGTCCTCGTCAGCTGATACTCCCTCGGTTTGCGCAATCAGCACTGGCCGGGGAGGTGGAACCGCCCCCACCGGAGAGCATCGCCGCGAGCCCTGCGCGTGGTCGGCAAACATGCCGCCCACCACTCGCAAGGAGTACGGCCACCCGCTTCATCAGGGTTCGGGCCCCAGAGGTTCCTGTCATCCGGTTCAGAGACAGCCGTGATTATCCATGGCTCGGGGTGGTCCATACAGATCAGATGGGGTGCTCCGGCTTCAGGCAAGTTGGGCACGTAGGACGTCGGAAGTGTTTCGACCGAAACACTTCCGGGACTTCCGTTCGAGGCGCGGTGGCACGTCTACGAAGTGGTTCGGCCGAACCACGTCCTGGATGCCCCGCTCGACGGCGACGGGCCGGAGCCTGTGTCGAATCAGTACCGCTGCCGGG
>NZ_JBHVST010000241.1:0-4199 GCF_042885015.1 Streptomyces sp. NPDC058086
GTCAGGGCCGGCCCGACGACCGCCTGCCCCTGAAGTCCTGACCCGGCGCCGACCGCGACCGGCGTACGCCGGAAGTCGGCCGAACGCCGGTCCCGGTACGTTCATCGTCGAGCGCCGCACCCACAGCCAGGCCCGTCGAAGGGCCCGATCACTGGCCTCCGCGCAGCAGCGGGAAGGTGTGCTCGCCGGAGCGGCGCAGCCGCCGTCGATGGTACGGCCGACCAGGTCGGCGCCCCCGTCCGGCGTCGCACTCACGCAACAGCTCACCGACCCCCAGTCTCCGAGCGCTGACCCAGGCGCGAGCCATACACGACCAAGTGCCGTAGGTCCTTGACGTGTCGACGTGCTTCGCACGGCACCCAGACCAGACGCCCAGGAGCAAGCATGCCGAAGGCATGCTCGAGGAGGCTCTCGGATGAGGACCCGCTTGATCACCTTGGCGGTGGGGACGTTCGCGATCGGCATCGACGTACTCGTGACCGCCAGCCTCGTCGCTCCCATGTCCAGGGATCTCCAGGTCTCGGAGTCCGCCGCAGGTCAGCTCGTCACCGTCTTCGCCCTCTCCTACGCGATCCTGTCCCCGCTCCTTGCGGCCCTGACCGCCCGGATGTCTCGTAAGCACGTGCTGCTCGCCGCCCTGACCCTGTTCGTCCTCGGCAACGTGGCCACCGCGCTCGCCCCCACCTACGCCCTGGTCATGGCCTCTCGGGTCGTAGCTGCCGCCGGCGCATCGCTTTACACCCCCAACGCCTCGGCCGTGGCAGCAGCCATCGCTCCGCCCGAAAGCATGGGGCGAGCCATCGCCACCGTCATGGGCGGCCTCACCGTCGCCACAGCCCTTGGCGTCCCCATCGGTTCCTTCATCGGCGGCACGATGAACTGGCGCGCCACGATGTGGCTGGTCGCCGCACTCGGTGCCATCGCTCTGGTCGGCGTGACTCGCGCCATCCCCCACATCCAGCTGCCCATTCCGACCAAGCTGCGTGATCGTCTCGCCCCGCTGGGCGATCGACGCGTGGTAGCCGCATTGGCCTTGGCGATGCTTGTCTTCAGCAGCTTCTACACCCTCTACACCTACTTGGGGCCGGTGCTGAACCCGGCCACCGGCGGCAACGCCACCAAGCTCTCTGTCCTCCTGTGCGTGTACGGCAGCATGGCAGTCGTCGGCACTACGATCGGCGGCAAGCTCGCCGATACCCGCGACCCGCGCAAGGTCCGCTTCACCGCCCTGGCCTGCTTCGCCGCTGTCCTGGCCATGGTTCCTGTAGGGCGTCATTGGTTCATCGGGGCCCTGGTGTGGGTTGCGCTCCTCGGCGTGCCCAGTGTGATCCAGTACGTCTCACATCTGAAACTTCTCGTGGAGCTCGTTCCCCAAGCCACGCCTTTGCTGCTGGGCCTGAACGCGTCCGCCCAGTACCTCGGGATGGGCATCGGCGGTGCGGTCGGCGGAGCAGCCTTGGGGGCCTGGGGCCCGTCCAGCCTCGGCTGGATCAGCACCACCTTCTTGCTCGCCGCGGTCGTCCTCGCTCTCGCAGCACTGCGTCATCCCGCATCCTTTCCGCAGTCCACCGCCCCGGAAGCCGCATCGGTCCGCGGGCGGTCCGCGATGCCGGGCTGACGGAGAAGATCGCCGAAGCCCGCGAGCGGTCCGCGGAACCTACGGGGCCTCCCGGCGCATGCCGGAAACCTCGGCATCATGACCTCGGCGGCCCTGCGGGTCGGCGAGCAGATCGCACTGCGGAAGGCGACCACCCGATGAGCCGCCATCTTCGTCCAGGACGTCACCCTGTGGGACGGCATGCACGCCGTCCGCCACCGCATCAAATCCGAGGACGTGGCCCGGATCGCGGCAGCCCTCGACGCCGCCGGAGTAGACGGAATCGAGGTCGCCCACGGGGACGGTCTCGCCGGCGGGTCGCTCAACTATGGTCCGGGCTCCCACAGCGACTGGGAGTGGATCGAGGCAGATGCCGCGAACATCACCCGGGCCCGGCTCACCATACTGCTGCTGCCCGGCATCGGCACGATCGAAGAACTGCGCAGGGCCCACAGTCTGGGCGTCCGCTCCGTCCGGGTGGCCACCCACTGCACCGAGGCCGACGTGTCCGCCCAGCACATCGCGACCGCCCGCGAACTCGGCATGGACGTCTCCGGCTTCCTGATGATGAGCCACATGACCTCGGCCCAGAAGCTGGCCGAGCAGGCGAAGCTGATGGAGTCCTACGGTGCCCACTGCGTCTATGTCACCGACTCCGGCGGGCGGTTGACGATGGACGGGGTTCGCGAGCGGATCCGTGCCTACCGTGACGTGCTCGACTCGTCGACGGAGATCGGCATCCACGCTCACGAGAACCTCTCGCTCTCGGTGGTGAACGGTGTTGTGGCCGTGGAGGAGGGCGTCACCCGTGTCGACGCCTCACTTGCCGGCCACGGTGCCGAGGCGGGCACTGCCCGATCGAGCCTTTCGTCGCGGTGGCCGACCTCTCCGGCTGGAAGCACCGCTGCAACCTGTTCACGCTTCAGGCGGCCGCTGACGACATCGTGCGGCCGCTGCAGGACCGGCCCATCCGGGTTGACCGGGAGACACTGACTCTCGGCTACGCCGGCGTCTACTCCAGCTTCCTTCGCCACGCCGAAACGGCCTCGCAGCGGTACGGCATAGACGTCCGGGACCTTCTCATCGAGGTCGGTCGGTGCGGTCTGATCGGCGGGCAGGAAGACATGATCGTCGACCTTGCGCTCGACCTGCTCCAGCGCTCGGGCCCGCGGCCCGGTCAGTGAAGCAAGCCCTTCTCGTAAAGCCGGGCGGGTGTCTGAAAAGAGACCACTGTGAGGCGACTTGCACGGTTCTCTTCCTGGAACGAGTGTGTTCCGCCGCAGCCCCCGCCACCTCGTCGGTTTGCGATCCTTTGTTGCCCTGAACGCGGACCATGATCACGGTTCAGGGCCGGGGTCTCCAGCGCCTGGCAAAAGGAAGTTACGGTCGGACCGGCGACCTGCTATGCCATCGCCTGGGACGCGTAGTTGGTGGCCTACCCGATGGCTCTCTGGCTGTCGGCGCCTGAGCCCCCGCTACGAGCGAAATCCCCGCAACTACCTTCCGAGGCTTGGCCGCTGCCCTGTGCAGCTACAAACGACTGGTCCGCCTCACCACGTAGGACACGGTCTAAAATCCGGCTACGTGTAGTCGGAGTCCGTGCCTGCGTTGTCGGCGTCGGGCCGTGGGCAGACAGAAATACGGATGAGCCCGTTGGGTAGCTGTTCCAAGGCGGCGGCGTGCAGTGCTCCATCACGCCCCGCTAGCGCGTCTGACGTCATGGCGGAAGGCGGCACGATATGGGACCCGCCATTGCTCATCAGCGTGGCTATGAGCATGGCGTGGCTCAGCTCTCCTGGCTCTAGATCGCCCCAAGCGTCCAAAGCACCGGGAAGGTCGCCGTCCCGGGCCATGAGAGTGGTGGTGGCGGCGCAAATCCAGTCGGCGACGCGCCGGATCCGTCGGTACTGCTCGACCTTGAGTTCTTCGGAGCAACCTGACCCCGCCAACTTTGGAGCGAGACCTCCGAGAGCACGAATGGCATGAGCAAGATCTTTCGGAGAGGCCACATCTGCCGACGGTAGCTCATCGTCACTTGGAGGTGATTCCAGCGATTCCTCATCCACAAGATCCTCCTCTGACTGCCTGCCGCTGCCTCCCGGAACTGTTCAACGTGTCACGACGTCGCGTAGTTCATCAGAGAACGCCATCCTGACGGATGGCTGGCCGTCCCATGCTCATTGCTGCGGCAGAGCTGTCATCCCTCCGCGACATCCGCGAGCCAGTTGGTCACCAACTTTATCGCCTTGGCCATGGCCACCTTCGTTGCGAAACTGACCGTGTCGTCGATGCCCGCCCGGTGGCAGCGTTCCCGGTCGTCCGTCCAGGAGGTGGGCAGATACAGACGGCGGTCGATCAGTGTGCGTCCGCGGCCGGTGGCGTAGGCGAGGTACACCCCGATCTGACAGTTCTGGTGCGTCCTGAGGGTTTGTATCTCAATTAGTGCTCGGTAGGCGGGTGTTGGTCGGAGGCTGGGGTATGGCTGCGTGTCCGCCGTGCTGGGTTTCCTCGGTGCCTCGCAGGTGCGTGGGCTGGAGCGGTTTGTGTCCCAGCAGGTGTACTACTCGCTGGCCGGACGGGACATCGAGCGGGAGGTCCTGCC
>NZ_JBHVST010000242.1:0-4160 GCF_042885015.1 Streptomyces sp. NPDC058086
CACGCGGACACGGTGGGCGCCCAAAACGTTCTACGGGCCGGGCTGGTCCATCGCGACGCCAACCCGGCATAGCGAGAAGCCCCCTCGTTTACGAGGGGGAGGAGTCACGTACTGGAGGGTCAGCCCTTCGGATCCGCCGGCAGCCCGATCTCGCAAGCCCTCAGGAGGCTGGGTGTGGTGGCCGATGCGGCCACGGACGAGTTCGCAACCGTGGGGCTGGACCGCCATCGGCACAGCGAGGACTGGATTGCTTAGTACTCCAGCTGTAGATCTTGATCACGGTTGTTGCACGGCCTGTCGCCGGTAGTGGCTGGTACGGGCGCGGGCTTGGTGTCGTCGGCGCCATTCTGACCAGCGGAGTCGGTGCGCCAGGTCGCAGACGGGCTGGGCAATGAACGCTGCGAAGAGCCGTTGGATCTCTCTGCACGTCAGCGGGACGAGCCCTGACGGTGTCGTCGCGGCGGCTCCTGATCACGCGGAGGCAGCCGCTGACCGTGGTGCATGGCGGGAGGTGGAACTGGCGGCGGTAGACGGCCAGGTCGCTCTCCAGGTTGGGGTGGTGGTGGGCGACGTTGATCGCCACCGTCCGGCCCCTGCCGTGCTGGCCGAACAGGTTGTAGGCGCGGCGGAGGTCGAGGGGGCTGAGGCCGGGCGGATTCTGGTTCGGCGGGACGGACGCAAGCGGTGGCAGGTCGGTGCGTACCCAGGCCGGCGGTCGAGGAATGCACGCCGTGGGAGGAGCTGCGAGAGGCCCACCTCGCCCGCCTCGCAGCACAGCGTCCGGCCGTCGCCTGATGCCCGGACGGCGCCGCGCTCAGATCGCCTTCAGCGACTCCGCGGCGAAGCAGCTGGAGAACCTCACCGACGAACACCAGATCCACGCCCTGGACCGCGCCCTGGTCGCCATCTCCGTCGACCCCGAGATCGGCGAGCCGATCCCCGGCGACACCGCCCACCCCGAACTCCGCCAGTACGCAGACGAGATCGAACGAGTTCGCGTCCTGTACTTCGTCACCGCACTGCGCAGTGTGGTGGTCGTCGCGTACATCGAGGCTTGAGCTTGCCGTTTAACGACTCCGCTGGGCAGGCAACGGTGCTGGGGCAGCGATCGACGTAGGTCTATCCCCAACAGCGTTTTACCCACCATCCGTCGTCGGGCGAGGCGAAGGGGTCGGGCCAGGTTTTGGCGATGTAGAGATCGTCGAGCGGTTTCACCAGACGCCGCAGTTCACGCGCCGCCTGTGGCGGAAGAGCGTGCATTGCCGCTTCCAGAACTCCCCGCTCGTCGGTTGTGTAGAAGGGGTTACACAAAGGACAACCACAACCGCCGGAGAGAGCACGACTGGGGCGGTGGGCTGTTCGTGACCACTGCTGCAAGGCCTGGGCTATCGCCCCAGGCCAGAGCCGATCGTGTTCGAGGCGGGAAACCGCTCCGGCAAGCTTGCCGGAGCGACGCGGCAACCCAGGCGTTGGTGTTCCATGCGTCTGTTGCCTCGGGCGACGTCCGGAGGCGCGGACTTGGGACGGCCGATTACGCGGCATCGTCCTTTCTGAGCTTGTTGTTCACGGGGCCAGCATGCCAGATCCGGGGACGGCTTCGCGCCCCGGATTAGGCGTCGGATGGGTCGTCTCGCCAGTGCGCCGGGGCTTGGTTCCAAAGAGCTGGAGGCCGGTACATCCGCTGACGGCACCGTTCGCGTTGCCGTCCTGGGAACGCTTCAGGGATCTGTGCGACATCCCGTGAGTTCTACTGGGCCTTGGCGAGTCCCCAACCCCGTGGCCAGGGGGTTCGTCCTCTCTTTGATGCCATTTCGCGGTCTGACGTGATTTCGGAATTGCTGAAGTGTTCCCACTTTGTCTGACCAGTCCACAGTCAGGGTGAAGGTGAGGGGCGTGGGTCAGTGGTGGGCGGTTGCCACTCGTCACACCAGAGCCGCGCGCCCGAGCCGGTTGCATGTCCCCGTACCGGCCGGTGAGGGGCAGCGGTGACGGCCTCCTGTACCGGCCAGGCAGGTCGGCTGCGGCGTAGGCCGATAGCGGTCCGGAAGGGGCTGGTTGTGCGGCGAGGGCGGGAACCGCCCATCCCTTTCGGTCGTCACTGAATGTAAGTGTCTGCTTTCGCAAGGCGAGGATGGTGGGGGATGGATCCGGTATCGGTGGGGCTGCTGGCGGCGCTGGCCGGCGGGGCCGGCGGGGAGGCTGGCCGGCAGGCGTGGGCGGGGCTGAGTGCGCTGGTGCGGCGCCCGTTCCGCCGGAATGGCGGCGAGCAGGCCCCGGTGGTCAGTTCCGGGGAGCCGGAACTGGTGGCCCTTACCGCAGATCCGGGCGCTCAGGGCCGGGCGCAGGCGCTGAGCACGGCGCTGGCGGTACGGGCCGCGGTGGATGAGGACTTCCGTACCCATCTTGCAGCCTGGCAGGAGCAGGCCACACTGGTGCGCACCGGCGACGGGGCGGTGACGAACACCGTCAGCGGCGGTACCCAGAATGGGCCGGTCGTACAGGGCCGGGACTTCTCCAACCTGACCTTCACCACCCCACCCCCGCCCCCTGCACCGCCCTCCTCCGGTGCTCCCGGTGACAGCGCAGCCGACTCGACGCGGTGACCGGCGTGAGCGACGCCCGCAAGGGCGGCGCGACCAGCAACACGATCACCGGCGGGATCTTCTTCCACGCGGTCGTCCAGGGCCGGGACATCACCGTGCAGCTGCCACCGACAATCACCCCGGCGCTGTCCGGGCTGCCCGCCCCGGCCTCTGCCTTCACCGGCCGCGACAAACACGTCGAGCAACTGCTGGCGGACCTGGCCCCCGCCACCGGCGGTGCGGGCGAGCAGCGCACGGTGCTGGTGAGCGCGGTGGCAGGGCTGGCCGGCATCGGCAAGACCGAACTCGCCGTCCAGACCGCCACCCAGGCCCTCAAACAGCCAGACTGGTTCCCCGGCGGGGTGCTGTTCACCGACCTCGCCGGCTACGACCCCGAACGCCGCCTCTCCCCAGAACGGGCCCTGGAAGGCCTGCTGCGCGCCCTGGCCATTCCCGGCGAGCACATCCCCAACGGCCTGGAGGACCGGCAACGGTTGTACCGCAGCGTGCTGGCCGCCTACGCCCGCGAGCACCGGCGCGTCCTCGTCGTCGTCGACAACGCCTCCGCCACCGGCCAGGCCGGCCCGCTGCTGCCCACCGACGGCACCACCGCAGCCCTGGTCACCTCCCGCCACACCCTCGACGGCCTCGACGCCCGCCTCCACGACCTCGACACCCTCGACGAAGCCGCCTCCACCGCCGTGCTCGACCAGGCCCTGCGCCACGCCCGAGGCACCGACGACACCCGCTTCACCGATGGTGCCGAGGCGGCCGCCACGATCGCCCGGCTATGCGCGGGCCTGCCGCTCGCGCTGCGCATCGCCGCCGCCATCCTGGCCGCCGCCCCCAGCCGGCCCGCCGCGTCCCTGGCCGTCGCGCTGCAGGCCGAACACTCCCGGCTGGACAAACTCGCCCGCCCCGACCGCGCGGTACGCGCTGCCTTCGACCTGTCCTACCAGCACCTCGCCCCCGGCCAGGCCCGGCTGTTTAGGCTGCTGCCCCTCAACCCCGGCCCCGACCTGTCCACCGACGCCGCCGCCCGCCTAACCGGCTCCGATCCCGACCAGGCCGAGGGACTCCTGCAGCACCTCGCCGAAGCCCACCTGATCGAACCCGCCCTGGCCTGGGGCCGCTGGCGCATGCACGACCTGGTCCGCCTCTACGCCGACGAACACGGCCGCACCTACGCCACCCCCGACCAACGCGACAGCGCCCGCACCCGCCTGTTCACCCACTACCAGGACACCACCCAAGCCGCCAACACCCACCTGGACACCCTCCCCGGCCCCCGCGCGCCCCACTTCCCAGACCGCGCCGCTGCCCTGCGATGGCTGGATGCCGAACACGCCAGCTTGACCGCCACCGCCACCGCCGCACCAGCTCTCGGCCACCCCGCTACCACCACCTCCCTCGTCTTCTCCCTTGCCCGGTACCTCGACTACCGCCGCTACTTCGACGACTGGATCACCCTCACCACCAGCGCCCTGGCCATCTGCCGTGAGCTCGGCGACCGCCACGGCGAAGGCCAGGCGCTGAACAACCTCGGCGGCGCCCTGCAGGGGGTGCGGCGGTTCGAGG